>DCTJ01000037.1 GCA_002329545.1 Candidatus Omnitrophica bacterium UBA1443 | reverse complement strand
CGAGGTCTTGAAAAAATCCCCCATCACCTGCGCGACGCCCGACGCTCCGTTCTACGAGCTTGTGAAATCCATGGATTTTGCCTTGGTCACGTCCGGAACTGCCACACTTGAAACCGCGTTGATCGGTACCCCGTTCTTCCTCCTCTATAAAACTGGTGCGCTAACCTACTTCCTCGGAAAGCGGCTTGTGAAAGTTCCCTATCTTGGTCTCGTGAACCTGCTCTTGGGAGATAAAGTCGTCCCTGAGTTTATCCAGCGGGACGCCGCCCCTGAAGCTATCGCGCGCGAAGCGAAAGCATTGCTTAGTAACCCGGAAATTCAAATGAGAATGAAAGACGCCTTCCAGCGGGTCCGGGAAAAACTGGGTGAAAGAGGCGCAAGCGAACGGGCCGCTGAGGAAATTTTCCGATATTTATCGCAAAAACAATAATCCCCCGGGAAAAACCTATCGAACGTTAAGTGCTTTATTTTCCAGGTATTTCGGGAATAAAGAAATGAACATCAAATCTGATTTGACGACTGCGTGGGCCTGAAAACGCGGGGGCCGAAGAAGTTTCGAATCTTTAATCACGATCGTCCGATTCTAGTGGAGCCCCCTCGGGGGAAATTCCGGGAAAAGAACGAGATTAGGATTTTTCCGGTAAGTGCTGCCAGGCAAACTCAGGCTTGAGAATAGGCCGATAATTCGCGGGGTATGGCACGGGGAAAGTTACCATTTCGTAAGCCCCGGTCAGAGCCCTTCCCACCATANNAAACAAGCACCCCTGCCTAATCCCGCCACCCAGCTTGGAGGAAAAGTATCGCTCCCTTTTTCTTTCGAAAGTTCGTTCGAAACTTCAATCGGAGAGAGGGCGATATTGAGAAAACCACGCTGAAGTTTACGCAACATTGTTCCCTCATTTTCGATCTCTGCCGCCTGAACAACCGCCGAACCGGCCAAAAGAGATATCAGGAGGAATCGAATTATCATTTTCATAGTGCGGATACTCTAACATTACAAAATAGCTCAGGCAACTTTTTCTTTGATGCTTTGGGGTATTTCATCTTAGAAGGCGAAAGCATATCTCACTCTCTGACTGATCCGTTTCGGGACAAAAAGCGTACCTGTTAAAGTTTGAAGAGCATATCCGCGTAGCTGGGAACGGGCCAAAGCTCTGAGGGCACGATCCCCTCAAGAGTGTCTATATCCTCCCTCAGATCATTCATCGTCACAGTAACTCTGTCACGAAATGCCTCAGCTCGCTTGAGGAGGTTTTCGACCCGATGAGCCCTTGCAATGGCAGATTCAAGCTTTTCTAGTTTGTCATTGGCGGACTCAAGAAGATCATTGACCTTCTCAAGTAATTCTTTCTGAACCTTCGCTGAAACCGACACGGCCTTAAGCTGGTGAATGGCTCCGGCCAATCGCCCCGTGAACTGTATCACCGAAGGAAGATACTGCCGTTTCACCATCTGGACCATGGCCCGGGCCTCAATACCCACGTGCTTGACGTAACTTTCCAGGTAGATCTCGTATCGGGAACGTATCTCCTTCTTCGAAAGCACTTCGTATTTACCGAAAAGTTTTTCCGCTACCGGGTTGGCCATGTAGCCTAACGCCTCGACTCCACTACGAATACTCGGCAGACCACGTTTTTGGGCTTCCGTCACCCATTCCTTCGAATAATTATTACCGTTGAAAATGATACGCCCGTGTTTTCTCATCGTGTCCCGGACAATTGCGGCTGACTCTTTGCTGGTACCGGATTTTTTGGCCTTTTCGAGCCGAGTCGCGATTTCATCCAAGGCTTCTGCCACGATCGTGTTGATCACAATATTCGGCCCCGAAACGGAAGCGGAAGAACCCACCATGCGAAATTCAAACTTGTTCCCGGTAAAAGCGAACGGCGACGTGCGATTCCTGTCCGTATTGTCCTTGGGAAAAGCAGGTAAGGTATCCACTCCAATATCCATGACCCTTTGCCCATGATTTTTACTCTTTTTCCCCTGGGCAATCGATTCCAGGATTTCCGTAAGCTCATCTCCCATAAAAATAGAGATAATGGTTGGAGGGGCTTCATTGGCCCCGAGCCGGAGGTCGTTGCCGGGATTGCCGCAACTCGCCCGAAGCTTGTCCGCGTGACGATCCACGGCCATAATCAGGGCGCTCACAAAAATCAGAAACTGCTCGTTTTCGTTTGGTGTTTTCCCGGGCTCGAGAAGATTTTGTCCGTCATTGGTGGACAGCGACCAGTTATTGTGTTTCCCCGAACCATTCAGGCCATCAAAAGGCTTTTCATGTAACAGGCACACCAGATCATGCCGAAGCGCGACCTTCTGCATGGTTTCCATGACGAGCTGATTGTGATCCGCCGCGATGTTGGTCGTTGAAAATATCGGCGCCATTTCATATTGGGACGGGGCAACCTCGTTATGTTTGGTTTTGGATGAAATCCCCATCTTCCAGAGTTCAATATCAAGATCCCGCATGAACGTCGAAATTCTGTCCTTGATAGCGCCAAAATACTGATCCTCCAATTCCTGTCCCTTTGGCGAAGCGGCGCCAAAAAGCGTGCGCCCGGAAACTATTAGATCCAACCGCTGATCATAATACTTTTTATCGATCAAAAAATATTCCTGTTCAGCCCCCAAGGTGGACGTCACTCGGGTAACACTCTTGTTGCCGAGCGCCCTCAAAACGCGGACCGCCTGATGGGAGACAGCTTCCATGGAACGAAGGAGCGGTGTTTTCTTGTCAAGCGCCTCGCTCGTGTAGGAGCAAAACGCCGTCGGAATGCACAGCGTAACATTGCCGGAAGCGTCTTCCTTAAGAAAGGCGGGCGAAGTGCAGTCCCAGGCCGTGTAGCCACGGGCCTCAAACGTAGATCGAAGTCCCCCGCTCGGGAGCGAGGACGCGTCCGGCTCACCCTGAATAAGTTGTTTGCCGGAAAATTCCATGATGACCCCGCCGTCATCCGTGGTCGAGATAAAGGAGTCGTGCTTTTCCGCGGTCCTTCCGGTTAACGGTTGAAACCAGTGCGTGTAATGCGTCGCGCCCTTCTCGATCGCCCAGTCTTTCATGACATTCGCGACCACATTCGCGACATCGATCGAAAGGGGCAATCCAAGCTGTACCGTTTTCTTGAGGGCCTTGAAAGTCTCTTTGGGGAGTCTTTCCTTCATCGTTTTGTCATTAAAAACATTACATCCAAAAATCTCCGTGACATCAATGGCTTCACCTGTATATTTTTCATCGCGCATAAACTCCCCCTCGATTATTTTAAATTGAGAATGGGTACTATTCCCTTCTCATAGAATTTTCACCATGAAACAGAACGGCAAATCTCGTGTCAAAAACAAATTTCCGGATATAAGCGAAAAGGCATCCCTGCCCGGGCAAAGCACATCTTTACACAGGGAAAAAGCTGACAATATCTTTGTAACGTCAGGAAATTCCGTAAAGGGCGATGCCCGCCCGATTGGCTTTCTCAACAAAAATGTCCATTCCGATAAAAAGGGTCTTGTGGGCCTCAAAAGCAAATGCCTCCGCCTTCGCGGCGGTTAATCCCTCAAGAGTTTTAAGCCCGGCCGCCGGGACATCAAAACGCATGTCTTGATCTGGTTTGGCAACTTTCACCACGATAATCCCTTTGCGACCGAGATCCGCTCCCCGCTGGATAGCCTCGTCCGTACCTTCAATCGCTTCCACAGCAAGCACCACCATGTTTTTCACAACGACTGTCTGACCGATATCAGCCCCCGAAATTCGTTTCGCTATTTCATAACCAAAATGGATATTCCGGAGAGCCCTTTTCGAGGGCTTAAGTTTGCCAAGCACTCCCGGGCCCGGCATAAAATGTCTAAGAAGACAAGTCGAATCCTGTAACACGACCCCTTTTTCGAAAAGGTACTGGGCAACGGCGCCTAGAAGCGTATCGTCCTTGTGGTCCTTGAGTTTCACCAAAATTTTCATCATGTCAAAATCCAGGCGCACATTTTCCTTAAAAAACCGCACCTTCTCGATCTTGCCGGCCATCACCGCTTCGTGAACATGTTCTTCCTGGAAGAACTTTGAAAGCTTCGCGAGCTCTCCCACTTTGATCCAGCGAAAAGAATCAGACAGTTTTTCGAGAGCAGGTTCAGCCTCCCGCTCAATTCCACACGTCACGATCCGGTAACCCGCTTTCCGCGCTTCTTCAGCCACCAGGATCGGGAACCGCCCATTTCCCGCAATCATGCCCATTGTTTTCATAGTCTGCACCCTTAAAAGTTATTTTATGCAAGCGAACTCTTGAAGCGTTTTCCCCGAAGGAGTTATCCTAAGCAAAATACCTCCGTCTTCACTTCATATATCAAGATTTCATCGCGCATAACTGTATCGGGAAAACTTCACGTCTCCTCAGACAAGTATAAGCGGAGATGCCCACTTTAACAGTCCACCCTTTTTAAAAAAAGCTAAACGGCTTCGCTAGTGGTCATGGCTTCATAAAATGTTTCATTATTATATTATACGCTTGTGAAACGGTATAATTTTTCAATAAGAAGTTATAACCATTCTTCCCCATCTCTGCCATCTGGGATCGATTTTTGCTAAACCAATCCAGATGGGCAAAAAATCTATCCAGATCACCGTTGACACATGAAAATCCGAAATGGTTCTTTTCGGCGATCTCGCCAAGATCCGTGCTGGGATCCGTTGCCGCGAGAATTGGCAAACCGTTTTCCAGATAAGATACCAGCCTGCTGGGAAAATGGGGAACAGTAAAGCGCTTGTCTAAAAATATTAATCCTACATCACACGCGCGAACCAGTTCAGTATAATCTTTTTGACGTAAGCCGGGCATCAGCATCGCATTCACTGGTTTTTTATAATCCATCCATTTCTTGATCCAGCCATATTCGGTGCCATTTCCCACAATTATAAAATAGGATGATAAATCATTTTTTCTGGATTGAATGATATCAATTAAAAAATCGAGCCCCTGCGGTTTTCCCAGGTTACCTCCTAATATGTAATTGATCGTATGGGACGGAATGTTATAACGTCTCAAAACTTCCCGGTTCTTGTTTGTGAAGGGATCTTTCCCATCAATTTCGGCGCTATTAGGACAAACTTCCACCTTTGTTTTAGCGGCTTCAATCACTTCCCAAACATCAATCCCCATCCGGTCAAAAAGCATTTTGAGCTCATTAACAAGAGCGATGTTGACAGCCCGGTAAATGTTCTCCAGGAGCTTGACTGACTCTGCCACCTTCGTTGAAGATACCGGTATCGTTTTGACGACAATTGCATCATAAAGAGCCCGTGCCACCTCGAGGCACTGCGGGGTATAGCCACCAACAACTTTGGGAATATTACTTGTCGAAAAATCTTTATTGTGGGGATCCTCCCTTTCCGGAGAAAACGCCAGATAAAAATCTTGACTAGCCTTTAACCCTCCCTCTTCGAGAATCCCCCGCATATCCTCATCCGTTGTTCCAGGGTACGTTGTGGACTCAAGCGAAATCAACTGCCCTTTCCTGAGATGCTTCGCAATAGTTCGAGTCGTGTCGAAGACATGGGACATGTCAGGTTCCCGATTTTTATTAAGCGGGGTCGGCACGCAGATGACGATACAGTCCATGCCGGAAAGTTTTGAAAAATCAGTCGTTGGGACAAACCGTCCGGGGCATTGGGCAAGCTTCGATATGTCAATGTGCTGGATATAACTTTTCCTTTTTTCAAGAGACTCGACTTTAACCGGATCGGTATCAAAACCCGTCACGGGAAACCCTGCTTTGCAAAACTCGATCACGAGAGGAAGTCCGACGTATCCAAGTCCTATGACTCCGACCTGAGATTCCCTGGATTTTATTTTATCAACTAATGTCATTGCACCTACCTCCTGAACTCTCACGGACCCACTAATTATTTCCGGCCAACAAACCAATTTATCCCGTTGCAAAGACCTTAATCAAATTTTTGGGCAGACCAATATTTATAAAACTCACCTTTAAACTCAAGCAGTTCTTTCAAGCCACCCGTTTCAACAATTCGTCCCTCCTTTAATACCACAATTTTGTCAGCGTGTTGAATGGTCGAGAGACGATGCGCAATCACAATTGCCGTTTTATCTTTAATTGTCTCTTCGATGGCATCCTGAACCAGCCTCTCCGTGACACTGTCCAGAGAGCTAGTCGCTTCATCAAGGATCACGATCTCAGGATTTTTTAGAATAACCCGGGCAAGAGATAAACGCTGTTTCTCTCCTCCAGACAGCTTCACTCCCCTGTCCCCAACCTCCTCATCAAGTTTATGAGGTAGGTTCATGACAAATTCATAGAGTTTGGCCTTTTTCAGTGCCTCCAGAATCATAAACTCTGTCGGTTCGTTCAGCAAACCATAGCCCAAATTGATACGAATGGACGCATTAAAGATGTCAACCTCCTGACTCACAAAACCAATTTGAGCATGAAGTGTATCCAGCTGATAAGCCCGTATATCCAGTCCGTCAAAAAGGATCTCTCCGGCAACTGCGTCATAGAACCGGACCACTAAATGCGCGAGGGTCGTTTTCCCGGAACCACTCGGACCAACAATTTAGGTCATTCGTTTTTTCTCAAACGCGCAAGAAAGCTCCCGTAAAACAGTCTTACCGGAAGGATAGGTGAAAGAGACATTTTTAAATTCAATTTTTTCTTTTAACCCAGTGAAAACCACATCTCCGTTCCGGATAAGGGGCTTCCCGCGAGGATCAAATACTTTGGATATTTCCCTAGCCGGACCATAAACGGTTGCAAAAGACGCATAAATATTGCCCAGTTGCGTAAAAAAAGCCATCACTCTCCGCAACATAACAAAGTAGACTAAAAATCCGGCAACATGCCCCGCCTGTTCCTTCAGAACCAGAAATGCCATAAAAGCGACCATGAGTAAAACCATAGTCATCATAATGGTTTCCTGGGCCGGCTGTACAAAAACCTGTTTTCGATCAATACTCCACTGCAGTCTCATAATACGATCACTCACAAACTGAAACCATTTCTTTTCCCTTTCTTCGGTACTATTCGCCTTAATAAGAGCAATGCAACTCAGCGCATTCGCTATCTTCCTTCCCATTGAAGAAAATGTCGTAGCAAATTCCGCGGAAGTCTTCTGAATTTTTCGAATAATCCATTGTGTCAACAGAACTGCTAAAGGGAAAATCGGGAGAGCAAAAAGGCTCAATTGCCAGGAAACACAAAACATCACCACCAGATAACCCAGGATCGAAAAAACATATAGAAAACCCATTGATAAAACCTGAACTTCAACTGCTATCTGATTGGTATACGCAACTAGAATCTGGTGAAGCTGGCCTGAGCTATTTTGATCGAAAAACGCCTTACCGAAAGATAAATACTTCTCATAAATACGTTGCCGCAAATCGTTTGAAAACTTCCGGACCTGATAAAGAGTCATAATTCGAGAAAAATAAAGGGTAATATTCTTAAGCAACACTGTCAGAAAAATAAGAACGATAAGGATCACAAACGTCCCGGAATTCCGATTCTCAAAAAAAGGAGAAAGCACGTTAGAAAACATCTCGATAATCTGACCAAGGAAAAAAATATCGCGGCAAAAAATGAAGTTCCGCTCTATCACGCCTTTGACCGTTGGTATCAAAAGTGAAATGCTGGCCACGTCCAGTATGGAAGCAACGAGACCCAGACCCGCGGGCACAATAAACACTGTGGGCTTAAAAGCAAAGTCCTTGAAAACCGATTTCAGCCGTTGCCATCGGCGGATTGGTTGGCTTTTTTTAATTTTTTCTATTATCTTCATCATGTTTTTGAACTCTGCTTGCAACCATCCATTTCAAATTTTTCACAGCCTCAGAGACACGAACTTCGACAAATGCTTCGCATAATCGACCGCTCACAGTGGTATCGGTAAAATCAGTAAGTTTTTTTACCGGCTTTTTGATCCCAGTCTTCGAGAAGCCGAAGACATTCCTCTTTCATGAAATCCGGTTTGACGCGAACTTTGCTTTTCCCAATTTGCTTCATGCGTTGAT
>DCTJ01000055.1 GCA_002329545.1 Candidatus Omnitrophica bacterium UBA1443 | reverse complement strand
AGCAAAAACGATCAGCGCCCCCAGGAGTAAAAGGACGACCACGATGGGCGTCAACCACCATTTTTTTCGCACCCTAAGGAAATCCCAAAACTCTTTAAGAATGGATATCTTTCCCATGAATATCTCCTGTTTTAAAAATGTTAGCGCCGGGCATTCTAGCAAAAGCTGAAGGATGCGTCATGATTAAAACTGACGTTCGCAGTGAGTACGGGCCTCCGGTTCATTCGCCCGATGCTTCCAGTAGCTCGAAGCGGAAGGGTCAAGCTTCATATCAAGAAGGTCTTTTTTAGTAAAGCGCAAAAACAGGGCAATTGGAGTAATCACGAGATAAAAGAGGATTCCAAGGATCACGCGCGACATCAGCCACCCCATCAACACCGCGAACATCATCCAAACTTTTTGGAGAGGTTTCAGAACCGGCCGCGCGAAAAGGGTCAACGCGCCGAAAACGGCGGCCGTACCAAGAAAAATAACCGACGACGGCTTCCCCCGCCAAAACCAAAAACATCCCAGAAGGCCGAAAAAGATTGCCATTACCCAGCCGAATTCTTTCACCTTCCCGGGACTCGAATCTATTTTTTTTATCTCATCCGTGATCATAACTTTCTCCCGTCCTGCCGGGACCGGGTCCCGGCAGGGTCAATCCAGCTCAAATTCCTTCATCCAGTCAGAATCTTTGGCAAGGGGTTTTTGAACCGTTTTATCAATCAAGAAGTTCCCGAGAACAAGATAATCCATGTGTGTCCGCATAAAACATCGAAAGGCGTCCTCGGGCGTGCAAACGATCGGTTCGCCTCTCACATTGAAAGAGGTATTAATCACAACGGGGCAACCGTGTTTTTCGCCAAATTTCCGGATCAACTGATAAAACCTCGGGTTCTGTTCTGGTGTGATTGTCTGAACGCGCGCGGAATAATCCACGTGCGTCACGGCCGGGATTTCCGAACGTTTGACATTGAGCAGGTCAATACCTTCGAGCCGCTTTTCTTCCGCCGTCATTTCACGGCGTAATCCTTCCCGGACCGACGCCACCAGAAGCATGTACGGACTTTCACAGTTCATCTCGAAATATTCCGACACCTTCTCCGCGGTCACCGACGGCGCGAACGGACGAAAACTTTCCCGGAACTTGATCTTTAGATTCATCTGCTCCTGCATCCCGGGAGAACGCGAATCCCCGATAATGGAGCGCCCGCCAAGCGCCCGGGGCCCGAACTCCATTCGTCCCTGGAACCAGCCGATCACTTTTTCCCGCGCGATCAGATCCGCGACCGTCCCGGCAACTTCATCATCCACGAGCTCCTTGTGCGGGATATTGTTTTTCATCAAAAATTCCCGGATCTCATTTTTGGAAAATTCGGGACCGAGATAAGATCCGGACATGGAATCCTTTTTCCCGTCGGCAACACGGGGGTTTTGAAGGTAATGATACCAGGCATAAAGCGCCGCCCCGAGCGCGCCCCCCGCGTCACCCGAAGCCGGCTGAATCCAGATCTTCTCAAATGGGCCTTCCCTAAGAATGCGGCCGTTCCCGACGCAATTAAGCGCGACACCGCCCGCGAGACACAAATGTTTCATCCCCGTCCGTTGGTGAACGTATCGCGTGATCCGGAGCATCACTTCCTCCGTCACTTCTTGGATCGAACGCGCAAGATCCATTTCCCGACGGGTCACTCGCGATTCCGGCTTCCGCGGCGGCGCGCCGAACAACTTGTGGAATTTTTTGTTAGTCATGCGCAGGCCCGCGACGTATTCAAAATATTCCATATTGAGCTTGAAAGAACCGTCCTCTTTCAGATCAATCAGTTCCTTCAGGATAAGATCTTTATAGACCGGCCTTCCATAAGGCGCGAGCCCCATGACCTTGTATTCACCGGAATTGACCTTGAAACCCGTGTAATAGGTAAACGCGGAATAAAGAAGCCCGAGCGAGTGCGGGAATTTTATTTCGGAATGGATCGCGATCGAATTGTCCCGTCCGGTTCCGAAACTGGTTGTCGCCCATTCGCCCACGCCGTCCATGGTGAGAAACGCGGCCTCCTGAAAAGGAGACGGGAAAAATGCCGAAGCCGCGTGAGACTCATGATGTTCCGGAAAAAGTATCTTTCCTTCGTAGCCAAGTTCCTCCTCAATAAAGGACTTCATCCAGAGCTTTTGCTTGATCCACATGGGAACGGCCTGAAGAAAGGAAGAAATGCCTTTCGGCGCGTAAGCCAGATAACTTTCCAGGATGCGCTCAAACTTCAGAAAGGGCTTGTCGTAAAACGCGACGATATCAAGGTCTTTTGCGGTAACGCCACCTTCCTTCAAGCAGTATTCAATCGCGAACGTCGGGAAACGAGAGTCGTGCTTCTTGCGGGTAAAACGCTCTTCCTGCGCCGCCGCGACAATTTTTCCGTCGCGTACAAAACACGCGGCGCTATCATGATAAAATGCTGAAATTCCGAGAATGTTCATACCTTGAAACACCGGGTGTTAGAAGGGTTAGGGTTTTGCAGCGCCAACAAAACACCGGCCAAGAACCAGAAAGCCATCAGGGGTTGAGGACTCTGCAAATTAGTATCGGAAAGCGCGTAAATCAGAAAAGCCAGAAGACCGGTCATAAGGCCCAAAATCGTCCACTCCTCCGGTGACCCGCGGGCCGCGCGAGCCTTCTGCATTCCCCCTCGAAAGAGGGAAACAAGAAAAACCACAAGGAACAAAACTCCCGGAACGCCAATCTCTGCCGCAAGCTGGAGATAACCGTTGTGTGCGTAGTAGCCCCGCACGCGCCAGTTCCTCTTCGTGTCGTATTTTTCATGCGCCACGTCGTAAGTGTTGATCCCCGTCCCGATCCACGGTTTTGAATCAATAACGTCCAGCGCGCGCTTCCACAGCTCGACCCTTTCCACAATGGACTGTTCCCTGGAATCCGCGTCAAGGTGAATAATCATCGCCTTCGGAGTTGCCGCGAGCAAAACCATGAATAGCGCGAGACCGATCCCGATCGCCTTGAACCAGCGTTTGAATAAAAAGAGAGCAAAAAAACTTGCGACAAGGGCAAGCACCGGAGCGCGACATCGGGTCAGATAGAGCAACGCAAAAGCGGTAAGTGCGAGGGCCAAGGCATAAAACGATTTTTTCCGGGTCAACGCCGATTTAAAATCAGACACAAAGCGCAGAGCAAACACCGGGATCACGAGGATCAGATAACTTCCCATTTTCCCGAAATCCCCGAAGGGACCGACCAACCGGAGACCGGCGCCCGACTCTTGGGCCGGATAGCCTCTTAAAAGGCTTTTCCCGAACGCGTACTGGATCGAGGAATCAAACAAGACCATCAAAAAAGTAATCAAAAAAGCCAGATCAAACTTTCGGCGGTTCGAAACGTCACGGAAGAGATCGGCCGCCATAAAAAAAACAAGTATCGGCTTTGCGACTTTCAAAACACCGCGAAAACTTTCCCTGGGGTATTCCGACGCAAAAAAGGACAGGATAACCCAGAAGAAAAAAAGAGCAAGCGGCGCCCATAACACGGGAGGACAGGCGCCGCTTTGATCAAAAAGAGCCCGGATTTCCGTCTTCATGGAACGGGAGCGAAGCAACGACGCACTCCACAACAGAATGGCCACGACAATCATAATCTGCATCAATGCCATCGAAAAAGTCGTGCTGGCCCAAAGAACAAGCAGGGCCGTCACCGTCCATTTCATGAGATCAATTTTTAAAACAAGAGCCGCGAGTTTATTTATCATGATTATTTTAAAAACTCAAATTCGACATAAAACAGTTCACCGCGCGTGTCACCTAAACGAGGCAGGGTAACCGATCCGTCAACAGAACAGCAACCTGAAAATCCTTAATACAGCCCAAATACACCCGCGATCTCGTGAAGCATAACATTGTTACATTTCAGCACCAAGAAATGTTTTTCGATTTAAAAAAATTTTGGACCCGGCCACCTCACCAAAATTCCCTTTCCGGTCACCACCCTCCGCACGGGATACCTCGCGCGAAGCAAAACTACGTCTCCTGGTACGGGACCGCAAGCCTTCCATCCAGCAGTTCCTGATTCAAAAACTTCCCGTCGCGAAGAATCTTTTCTTTATCGTCAACACCGGGCAAATAAAAAACATCCGCCAAAAACCGACCGTACTTTTCCTGTTTGTAAGTCCGGATGACAAGGAACGCGCACGGCTCAAGCGTCTTCGTGACAAAAAGCTTCGATCTCTGCCCTGCCGTACTTCCCAGTTCCGGCGCGTCGAGGCCGCGAAGACGAAAAGTCCCGGTTATGTATGTCCGGAATCCAAGATCGACCCGCGCCACAATCGTATCGCCGTCAACAACCCGGTCCAGCGTGGCCGCGTAAGTATAAAGACGCGTCTTTTCAAAATTCGCAACCCGGATCGAATAATCTTCACCCTCCTTGACGGCCCTTACAATCAGCCCCGAATGCAGAGATCCATCGGGCGGGCACCGGACGTTTCGTTCAATCCCGAAACCAATATCCAGTCCGATTCGTCCACCGTCCGGTGCGCCGGAAACGCGGTAGTGGTACAGAACCCCACGAACGACGTCCAGGGTCGTGCCTGACGCCGTTAAAAAACCCGGAGCCGACGCAGGGCTCCGGGTCAGTAATCGAAGGGATTGGGTGTTCAAATTCTCCCTGAGCGTTTTTTGTTCTAACGCCCGGCGTTTGGTTTCGTCCTCCACCCGTATCAGGAGAAGGTAATGCGCCAGCGACAGGCGTAGCGGCGGTTTCCCGGGATAGAGGCGATGAAATTTGGCGGCATCGTAAAAAAAAGATTCTGGCCTTCCGAAATCCCGGCAAAGAAGACTTACCAGCAACGCGTTGTCCCGGCTCGGGCTGTCACCAAGCCCCAATTCTTTGCGAAGGATTTTTCCGATCGTCCACATCCGCCGCACCCCTTCTTCCCGGAACACCCGTTTCAGCTTTTCCTCACCCGCAACCAGTTCCCTCTTGATGGCACTCCTCAAACGTTGATAACGGCCCGACAAGATCAGCGATCCACTGTCCTTCATATCCGTTCTACCTTTCCTCCCCGCCATCAACCTCTCCCACCAGACGTCATCCGGTTGAAAATAAAAAAACCGTCCGACTCAAAAATGACACGATAGCCCGCCCCAAGAAACACGGGCAGAGACTCCGTAGATGATGCCGTACCCGGCTCCCATAATCGCTCGTCCCAAATCACAACATCCGCCCCGTACTTTTCGGCGAATTCCAGTTTGGTTGGTGACGGGTTGTAATTGAACTGATAGACATATTTACGGTTACACACCTGCGGGATTAACGA
>DCTJ01000017.1:2973-8158 GCA_002329545.1 Candidatus Omnitrophica bacterium UBA1443 | reverse complement strand
TTGATAACTAAAATGGGTGTTATCCGGGTAACGGTAAGTCACCACATCATTGTCCGTTTCAACGGTAGGCTCGCCTTTAGACTCAGAATTCAGCAAAGGATTAATTTGTGAAAGAAAGTTGGTTGTGATGTCGGGAGTAGTTTCATCAGAAAGTTGAGGGGCAAGCGGGATAGGCTGTTCTTCCTGTCCGGCGCCCACCTTAGTCAAAGGACTTTGCGTTTGGTCCTTCACAGACTGCTGTAAATTTTCAAAATCCTGCATGTAATTAATTTTGTCAAGATCGCCAGAATCTGCAGCTGGTAAATCAACCTGGGGAACATGGGGAACGCTGTAGGCCGACACGAGCTGTACATCGCTCTGCGTGAATAAGAAGAC
This sequence comes from Candidatus Omnitrophica bacterium UBA1443, assembly GCA_002329545.1. Lineage (GTDB taxonomy): Bacteria > Omnitrophota > Omnitrophia > Omnitrophales > Aquincolibacteriaceae > UBA1443. The sequence goes on along the minus strand of DCTJ01000017.1, from coordinate 7,783 downwards.
AAAGATGACGAAAAGACTGATCGCCCGAAGCGCCACCGGTTTCTGATCAGCATGACACGCAGTGAACATTGNNACCTCCCTTCCTCACCGCACGAAAAGAGCAGCGAGAGAAACTGCCCGCTCTTCTTGTCGCCACTTTCATTCAAGTTTCGCATTCGCCTTCGCCATTATCGTTTATTTTTACTTTTTAAAAACTCTGATGAAAGTATATCTGCATCCTGTTTCCTTGTCAAATTTCGACATGCTATATATTGTTATATTTTGTTATTTCCACTCAAGTAACGGTATTACAGGGAGAAAAAAATTATTAAAACCTTTAACATCTTCTATAGTTCAGCGCATTGTTTTTGCACAATCAAACATGAACTTGTGAAGCGACTTGTTAACAAAATTGAACTCTTCGTGAACNNGTGAACGCAATTACTCTTTCTCTCCCTTCTTCCCGGATGCCAGATTCGTTTTCTGGACCGGCTCTTGGGGGGCTTGTCGGATGGGTTCAAGAATCTGCGACAATTTTTCTAACCCTTTTGTGATCAGTTCCTGGGCCCCGCCCTGCAAAACCTTGTTTCCGATATATTGCAAATCGGGAAGAACCGTCGCATCAGGGAGAACTCCCCCATAACTGAATGGAACCGTCAATAATCCATTCCGGTCGCGAAGGAAACCGATTTCCCGAACTCGCTTTACAAAAAGTTCCGAGATCGAACGAGAGAAAACAAGCATGCCGTCGAGATCGATATGTTTGTCAAGAAGACCGTAGTCCCCTTGTCCGTTCAATTGATAATTCGGATGAATCAGAAAAAATTCCTGGAGAGTTGTCTTTCCGTGATCGACCGAGAAATTAACCGTCACCTTTTGAAATTCAGTATGCGAGTTATTCATCAAATCACCAATCTCCGGCGGCAGATCCGTTCCCGGCTGGACCGATGGGGTCACCACGGGAATTTTCTCCATCACTTCCTTAACGATATTCCTGTTTCTGACGGCCCCATTTTCCACGCGGAGACTTCCGGCGCCCGTCAGTGAACGAAAAATGGTATCCGGATTTCCTCCCTCGCAGGTAAGCCGGAGATCGGTATTCAAAATGCCGGACATATATTCACGGGTTTTATGGGTTTCAGGAATCACTCCTTCAAGATCGAGATCCCTCACCTGCAGGGTTCCTTCCAACTTAGGCACCGATCCCACAAGCTTCAAAAGTCCTTTCATGGACGCGCGGTCTTTATCATAGTTTCCATTAAACTCAACCATCGCCGACACGAAATCCCAATTCCCCTCGAGCTCGATCTTGCGCTCAACCACATTGTAAACCGACGCGTGCACCACAAAACGAATCGCCGACAACGCGGCATTGGACAGGACCTCAACATCACACTTGACAATATCAAGAGCGAAAGAGGGTTGTATCGTTTCATCGACATAATGAATCGTTCCGTCATCCACATCAAGCCGCCCAAGACCAAACTCCCAGGAAATCGGGATTTTCGGAGTCCCGCCCGGGATCGACACAAGCTTGCCATCCGGCGCAACTCCCCCCCCAGGATCGTCACTCGTCCCAGACTGTGAACCCGCTTGGTCCGAAAGGAGAGACGTCTCTGATTTCGCTTCGCGTTGCCAGTTCCACGCCCCTTCTGATCGCCTTCTGAGGAACACTTCCGGATTTTGGATTTTAACGGTGGGCATCCAGAATCGTTTTCGCAAAAGAGACGTCAAATCAAGCTCGGCCGTAATCATGTCACTCTGGAGCAGTTTTTCCAGGCTTTGAGGGTTGTAGCATTTCAACATTTCGACAGTGAGCCGTGTCTGGGCGCCCGGTTCAAACTGGAGTTTCCCTAGTTCGATGCGAAACCCGGTTTTTTGGGTCAGATATTTTTCAAGTTCGACGCGAAAAATATTGGGGTCCAGACTTTTAAGAATTAAAAAACCGGCGATTCCGAGCACCAGCGCGGCCACAACAGCAAAAACAAGGCATCCGAAAAAGAATTTCAAGATTGAACGTATGACCATATCCCCTCACCCTTCCTGCTGGCTTCTTCCTGGATTAAAAGAAATTTCTTCTTTTGCGAAAACGTCTGGCTCTCATCCACTCGCGCGGCGCCCAGTCGCAACAAAAACTCGTTGAGCATCATGTCACGTTCATCCGCGCTTCGTCCCACGGCAAACGGAAAATCAAGCGAACGGGACTTTAAATAAACATACGCGCGCTCACAGCCATCGGCGCCACTCGCCTCCCGAAGCACATCGACGTTCGCGTTTTGTCGATGAGCGAGCACGCGGAGAATCGACACGCCGTAAGCGTCGAGAACAACTCCCGCCAGCGTAACACGCTTCCCGTCCTCAAGCGTCAAAACACCTTCAGCGGAAATATCCGTGATCAACTCCGCGAATGACACGGGCGACCACGCCAGCACAACCCCCAAACATAAAAAAAGAATTCGCCACAGCATCCGGAAAAACATTTTCGTCAATCCTCCGCCGATCATGATACTTCCTTTCCGCGCATGGAATCCATGCCTACGTCGCCCGCGACCTGTCAGCGTGGGACTTGAGAGACACTATCTTTTTTTTAGCCCATGTCAAGGCTTCCTCCCGTCCTTTGATAGCTCCTTCAAGTTGTAACTCATAGAGTTCCCCAAGCAACGGTTTCATTTCGGGCCCCGGTTTCATCCCAAGCGCGATCAAATCATAACCACTGACAAGCGCTTTAGGCTTAAGCTCTTCGTGCTCAAATTCTTTCATTTTNNATCCGCCCTGTGGAGTTGCATCTCGTCTGAAAACGTGGGGCGTGCGACAAACATTTTAAGCTTCCCCGAGCGCATTTTTTTGACGTCCATAAACTTCATATGATTCAAAACGCTTTGATAAACGCCTTCAATAGTGTCATTTGAAAACCTGAGCCGACGCATAATCTCCCGCGCGATCCTCGCGCCTTCCTCCGAGTGTTCATAAAAAGTCAGCCGCCCTTTTCGGATGGCTCGCGTCCTGGGCTTTCCGACGTCATGGAAGAGGGCCGAAAAAGCCAGGACTTCAGAAACCGGTGGCGTCAGATGGGTCAGAAGAATTCTCGTATGTTCAAAAACATCACCTTCGGGATGAAATTCTTCAGGTTGTTCCACTCCCTTCATCGCCTCAACCTCGGGCAAAATTTCCTTCATCAGGCCCGATTCGTGAAGCAACATGAACCCCCTGGCCGCGCCCGGCCGGGTAAAAATCTTCACGAGTTCGTCGCGAATCCGTTCCGGACTTACGGCGTGGATACTCGCCGCGAGAACCCTGATAGAATCCCAGGTTTTTCTTTCAATTTCGAAACCGAGCGTTGACGCGAAACGAATCGCCCTCAACAAGCGAAGTTTATCTTCCCGAAACCTCTCGTCCGGATCGCCAATCGCGCGAATTAATTTCGCGTCAACATCGCCTTTTCCGGCGACATAATCGATCACCTTTTGAGTGAACGGGTCGTAAAAAAGCCCATTCACGGTAAAGTCGCGTCGTCTCGCGTCGTCTTCGGGCACCGTAAACTCAACCCGCGTCGGATGCCGTCCGTCCTGATAGCCTCCTTCAGCGCGAAAGGTCGCGACCTCAAAAGGGATATCGTCTTCCACCACAATCACCACGCCAAATTGCTTTCCCACCGGGATTGTTTTGGGAAAGATCGCTTCCACTTCTGCCGGCTTCGCCGTCGTCGCGATATCAATATCCTCCGGCTGTTTTCCCATGAGATGATCCCGCACACATCCTCCCACAAAAAACACCGTGTGCCCGTGATCGCGAAGGGCCGTGGCGATCCGTAACGCCAGACCGCCTTTATGAGACGCAAGATCCATGATTTCGTTCATCTCCCCCGTCTTCTGATCTTAAAATCCAAAAAAGTCTTTGGCACTTTTATCGCCTGTCGCGCTTTTATAATCGGAGAGATCAATGAGAGTCAAATCCGGCCGTTTGTCCGCGATCCGCCGGGCGAATTTAAATCTTTCGGAAGGATGGCTTTCCAGCCTCCGGCTCGCGATAAACCGGAATGTCACCCCGCACTCAGGACAGGTTGCCGCGCTGTAGGGATCAATACCCAGCGCGTTACAGGCCGCGCAATTGGCTGTCAGGTCGCCAGCTATCATAAGGCCTTTTTTAACTTCTTCGATCGGGTAGGATTTGAAAATCCGCAAATAATGGTGGCTCATAAAAATCAGACCTTGTAAACCTTGTCACCTGCCCTAACGCGCGATTTCACCTGGATGCCGATTTCGTCACCGGGATTCGCGATCNNTCGGCTTGTGATCGATTTGCATCGAATCGACCGTCTGCTTCAACCGAGTCGTGTGTCCCCGTAGCGAGAGAACATCACCCAGCCGGATTTGACCCTGGTTAATCTTGATTACCGCCGCGTTCACGCGCGGGAAATAATGCGTCACTTCTCCTAGCGGCAACACAGCCAAAGCTTCTTTGATTTCCCGGGGTGTTTTTGCGCGAACCTTTTTTCGCGCAGGCGTTCTGGACCTTTTGGGAGCCCGGGCTGTTTTTCTATTTTTGGAAGTCGCTTTCGATTTTGTTGCTTTCTTCTTTCGGACAGCCGATTTGCCTTTGGACGCGCGCTTCACGGTTTTCTTTGGTTTCCGGACCTTACGAGGTTTGACACGGGATGTTTTTCTTTTTTTAGGACCGGGCGAACCAAACAACGATTGGGCGATTTTTTTTAGAAATTTCATCGAATGTGTCTCCTTATAAGCCTTGTGTCAGAACCAACTATTTCTTCTCCCCACCATCTCAATCCGGCATGCCGGGGCAAAAACAACTTTTCCTCAAAACACGCGTGCTA
>DCTJ01000017.1:0-2910 GCA_002329545.1 Candidatus Omnitrophica bacterium UBA1443 | reverse complement strand
AGTTCCGTCTTTTCGTAGGATGCCCGGGCATGGCCAAGATGAACACCAATTTTCTCAAAATCCGAAAGGCACTGGCCAAGACTCACCTCCAACTGCCCAAGATTTTCAAGAATGATCTGCGCCGACCGCTCGATACGCATTCCTTTCAGACCCCTGACCATCGCTTGTAGATACGCGTAAAAACTGTTCGGGGAAACCGGAATGACCTTATGCCGGATGGCGTAAGACGAGACGCTTTCGTTTTGAGACTCGTCGCGGATAATCGTTTCATAGTAAATGCTTTCAGAGGGGATATACATCATGGCAAATTCGAAGGTGCCTTCTTCAGGCAGGATATACTTGGAGCTGATGTCATCCACATGTTTTTTGATGTCGCGCCAAAATGCCTTTCTGGATTCCGCTTCCGTCGATGGATCAGACTCGAGAATCCTTGTAAAATTCTCTAACGGAAATTTCGCGTCCACCGGCACCAATCCTTCACCGAGCCGTATCACCGCGTCGACCTGGGCTCCGTTTTTGAAACGGTGCTGAAGCGAGAAGTGATCGTTCGGAAGAATTTGTCGCAAAAGTTCAGCCAGTAGGAATTCCCCCATCCCCCCCCGTAGCTTGGGGGCCCGAAGAATATCCTGCAATGATGAAATATCTTTCCCGATGTCCACCATGGACTGCGTCGCGCCCTGAAGGACTCCAAGCCGATGCTGAACGTTGTCCATCACTTCCCGGTAATTTTGCTGGCTGTCCTGTAAAAAACGCGCGTTGCTTTGCATGTGTTCGGCCAACTGCCCGGAAACGGAACGTATCTGCTCCTGAAGACCCGAATGCAGATTATGCAATTCCTGCTGGAGCTGGAGAAAACTCTGAAAAGTCTTGTCCTGGGGGCTTTGTGACAAGCTCTTGCGAAGAATCCAGATGACCGTCGGGAGTATGACCACGACCGCCACCAAAATCGCTATTAAGATCTGCGAAATTTCCATGAAGGCATTATACCCGAAAGCAACTGGTAGCCCTAGTCTCTTTCATAATCAGCAGGAACACCATGGCGACCAAAGAAATCCCTTCCATCCCACCACAGCCCCGGACCGGCTCGCATCAGCCTCCGTCAAATCTTTTCTATTTGATAAAGGTGATGTTGACGTCTTCCCTGTGGGCGCCCGGTTCGGGGGAAACCGAAATTTTGCTTCCCGTAATTTTCTCGATATGCCGCAATGATTTTTTCTCCTGCTGGAGCAACCGCGCGGCCACATCAGGATGCACATAGGCGTTCAAAATCCGGTCCCTGGATTCTCCAAGTGCGCGCTTGAGGTCACGTATCACCTGGATCGCCATAGTCGCCGTCGACTTCACCATCCCTTTCCCTTCACAGTAAGGGCAGGTATCATAAACCGCGCTTTCAAGCGACGGACGAATGCGCTGGCGCGTCATCTCCACAAGACCAAGCTCCGAGACCTGCAAAAGATGCGTTTTGGCGCGATCCTTGCTAACCGCCTCTTTAAAAATCCTGAAAAGATTTCTCCGATGCTCATGCGTCTCCATGTCAATGAAATCGACAATGATGATGCCTCCGACGTCACGAAGCCGGAGCTGTCGCGCAATCTCCTGGGCGGCCTCAACGTTATTCTTGTAAACCGTCTCCTCGAGGCCCCGATTATTTCCGGTGAACTTTCCCGTATTCACGTCAATCGCGACCAGACCTTCGGTCTGCTCAATGACAATATAACCGCCCGATTTAAGATAGACATTTTTCTGAAATGTCCGTTCGATTTCCTTATCAATGTGGTGACGCTCAAAAAGGCTTCCGCGCTCCCGGGTCATCTCGACGGGAAGTTTTTGTCCGGGCATGTAAACCTCAATAAACCGTTTTATCTTTTTAAAAATATCGGGATGATCCACAATGATTTTGGTCGTTTCCTCGTTGGTGTGATCGCGAATCACCCGCTCCACGAGACCCAGTTCGGAGTGGATCAGCGCCGGCGCTTTTTTAGTTTGGATTGTCGAATGAATTTTTTTCCAGAGACGGATCAAATAACGGACATCCCGTGTGTATTCCTTTTCAGACTTCCCCTCGGCGTTCGTCCGGACGATAAAACCCACTCCTTTCGGAATTTCAATATCCCTAAAAATCTTCCGGATCCGTTCCCGCTCCCCACGCGATTCAATCCTGCGAGAAACGCCTATCTTTTCCTCGCCCGGCATCATAACAAGATACCTTGCGGGGATCGAAAAAAGAGTCGTCAGACGAGGCCCCTTGTTTCCGATCGCTTCCTTGACGACCTGCACGATAATCTTCTGGCCAGGCTTCAAAACATCTTCGATTTTCTGCCGACGCGGACGATGGTGGCGATCTCTAAACCGCCCCTTTTGCTGAGCCTTTCTCGGTTGTTTCGGCGCCGGTTGTCCCTGGGGAGGCGTTTCCTGTCCCGGCTGGGGTTGTGGCTTTTCTTCAGCATCTTCATCGTATTCCGCGTCCAGATCCAAAGGTGAACGCATGGCATCTCCGACGTAGAGGAATCCGTCCTTGCCGGTTCCAATGTCGACAAAGGCGGCGTCGATACCCGGGATCACCGTCTTCACGACTCCCGCATAAATATTCCCGAAAAGTTTTTTGGCTTCAGGCCGCTCAATGTAGAACTCCTCGAGCTTGCCATCCTCAAGAATCGCGACCTGTTTTTCATTAGCGTCCTGCGTGATAAGTATACTTCGGTTCATAAATAGATCCTTTCAAGCTTGCGTTCTTTCAAGATTAACTTTGCGCTCGGCACAGAACTCTCATCGCATCAAAATCACGACCACAGATCGACCCGCGACATCAATCTTGAAACTACCCTGTTTGTTGGAGGGAGACCTCGGAAGTCACCAGGAAGGAAACATGAAGATAATCTGGAGTGTTAAAACCCTGACCAGCCTTTAGCC
>DCTJ01000005.1 GCA_002329545.1 Candidatus Omnitrophica bacterium UBA1443 | reverse complement strand
TGCCTAAAGTGGGATACACCCTATTTCGCAACTGATCGCCCAAGCAGACAAATAATACTTATACTGCTCCCTTCTTTGATGAAGAGCCCTCTGACGTCCGGTTTCTTAGCCGAGATGTGTCTGTGGGGTAATGTTCCTGAGCCAGGATTCCCAGTCGTGCCAGGTACTACGGTTGTACCCCAACGAACCTTGTCGAGACGAATTCCAGTCGAGATAGTTTGCGATCTTTTTCCCGTGGTCCCATTTTTCCGCCAGCCCCCGATCCGGATTCCCCACGGGGTCATAATAGAGCGCGATGTGATAGACAAGGGCGGCATCCGATGATTGGCCGATCTGTTCGTACTGTGCCCAGGTCATCGATTTTGTTTTTCCAGAATCCAAATGGTATTGATGGATGGTGAGTTCCCGCGTGATTTTTTCTCCGACCGGTTCGTACACGACATCGACGAGTTCGCGTTCTTTTCTCTTGTCATCGTTGGCGTAGTTATAGTCAATCCGGTGCCGGACAGTTTTCTTCGAAATCAAAAGGCCCTCGGAATTAAATTCTTCAGTCACTGATTGTTGCTTGTATTCATCTCCCATGCTTGCGCTTTGTGTGATCACCGTCGCGTAATGGCCGTTTGAGTAAACGCGATGGCATGCAATCGGTGATGAATCCCCGCCATTCATCGATTGACAGGTTTCAGAAACCATCAGGGCGAGAGAATCTTTTGGGGCGGCATTAGTGTTCAAGCTCGAAGAATGGTCGGCAATTCCTGATACCGATACGGGTAAATCAGGTGTGGCTTCAGGAATGGAGGTGCTTAACGGTGACGATATTAAAAAATCAGTGGATGAAGTGTTGGGTGTCTGGGATGTCTTGTCTGGTACTGCGTCTGAATCTTGAACGACTGGGACGGCTGGAGTTTCGGGGGACAGATTTGCGGGATGACTAGAATATGGATCGCTTCCGTAAGCCGTGTCTGGTTGCAAGCTATAGACAGTGAATATGATTGCGATTACCATTAAAAATCTATGAATTGTATTGGGTGTATTCATTTGATTTTAACCTGTTTTCCTCTACATGGTTAATGTACCACATAGTATTTAAAAATAAAAGATAGCTAAAAAAAATAAATAGTAGTATAAAAATATACCTATATAAATTAAGCAGTAAAAAATAGCAAGTTATAGCAGTTAATAAATAATGTAACTTTATTAATTAAATTTTAGTGTACGTCATTGATTACTTATTGAAACGTGTTAGTATTACAAAAGTGGGGTCGTCTTTAGTTTAAAAGATTAAAATTGCTATGTTTTTGTATAAGGAAAGGTGCTAATGCTAAACAGAGCAATTAAGGTTTTAGTGATTGAGGATGATGCCAACTACTTTATTTTTTTGAGCGAGATGCTGGCGTATTATCGAAGCCCTTCCTTCGAAGTCAGCCGCGCAAGAATGCTCCAGTCCGGGCTCGATCGTCTCAGGACAGGGGATGTTGAGCTTGTCCTCCTGGATTTGACTCTGCCGGATAGCTCTGGATTAAACACCTTGATTACCGTTAGAAAATCGTCATCTCTCATACCGGTTGTTATTCTGACTGGTGTTGATGACCCCGCCCTTTCGGCCCAGGCTATTGGCCTAGGCGCGCAGGACTACATTGTAAAGGGGAGCTTTGACCGGGAGCAGCTGAGGAGTAGAATACTCAACGCAATGGATGTGTTTTATGGGATGAGAGGCACTGATGAAGAATAAAATGGTGCGGATATTGGTGATTGAGGACGATCCGAATTATTTTGTCCTTTTGAACGAGCGGCTCAGTCAATGCCGTGAACCGGCATTTGAAGTTATTCGTGCCAAAATGCTTCAATCGGGTCTTGAACGGCTGAACCAGTCGGATATTCAACTTGTTCTTCTTGATCTCACGCTCCCTGATAGCGCCGGACTAGACACCGTGGTTGCTGTCCGTAAGGCGGTTCCTCTTGTGCCCGTTATCATTCTTACCGGAGTGGATGATTCGGAGCTTGCGGCAAAAGCGATTAGTCTGGGAGCCCAGGATTATCTTGTGAAGGGAAGTTTTGACCGGGAGCTTCTCAACAAGAGCATCCTTTACGCGCTGGAACGGCACGAGTCCCAGCGTGAGCTCCAGAAATATTATCAGGAAAATCAGGAATCTCAGCGTACGCTTGTTGATAAGGAAGAGCGCTTTAAGAGTCTTGTTTCCAACATTCCCGGCGCGGTTTATCGGTACAGTCTTAATACTTCCGGGAGCTGGGACATCGAGTTTATCAGTGAGGCGATTTATGATATCGTGGGGATACGGGCCAAAGAGTTTGTGGGGCAGAGCATCCAGAAATATTTTGACTTAATTCTGCCTCAAGATCGTGAAATGGTGAGGGAGGCTTTTAACCGTTCTGTCCAGTCTGCCTCGGTGTTTAATGTGGATTACCGGATTTTTAAATCGGAAAAAGATTTTCGGTGGGTCCATGAACAGGGGCGTGGTATTCTTGGCGAAGGGGGCAAAGTGACCCATGTGGATGGAGTGATGTTTGACGTTACGGAACGCACCAAAGAAAAAGAAAGATTCCATCAACTGGTCTACTATGACGCNNTAAAAGCCTGCTGGAAGCAAAGGCCGCCGCCGGAAAGGACGCCCTGACGGGGCTTCCCAACCGCGAGCTTTTTATGGATCGTCTGGATCAATCAGTTAAGGAAGTCAAAAGGAAGAAAGAATCGGGAGCGGTACTGATTGTTGACCTCGACCATTTTAAGCGGATCAATGATACTCTCGGACATGGCATTGGCGACCAACTGATCAAGGCGGTATCGGTGCGCCTCCAGAAAATTATGTATGAATCGGATACGCTTTCGAGAATCGGGGGTGGAAGCTTTATGTTTCTGCTTCCCAAGGTCGCAAAGTCCGAGTACGCCGAAAACGTAGCCAACAAGATTCTGACAGCTTTCAAATCGCCGTTTCGCGTTCAGGAGCATGATCTTTTCACGACTTGTAGTGTGGGGATTGCTCTTTTCCCGCAGGACGGGGAAGATCCCCAGTCTTTGATTAAAAATGCGGATGCGGCCATGCATTTGGCCAAGGATCGCGGCAAGGACCGTTATCAGCTCTATTCTTCTTCGATCGCTAACAACAGCTTTGAAAGGATGGTTCTCGAGAACAGCTTACGCCGAGCTCTCGAGAAGGATGAATTCAGACTTCATTATCAACCGCAACTGGATCTCCGAACCGGGAAGGTTGTTGGAGTGGAGACTTTGGTACGTTGGCAACATCCGGATCTTGGGTCGATACCGCCTCTTGAGTTTATTCCAATTGCCGAGGAAACGGGTCTTATACATCCGATCGGTGAGTGGATTCTTCGGACGGCATGTGAACAGAAAAGCATTTGGCAGAAGGCGGGATTTCGCCAACTACGGGTATCCGTCAATCTTTCGGCCCGGCAGTTTCATTATGCGAACATGGTTGACATGGTCATGGGTATTCTTCGAGAAACGGGAATTGATCCCAAGTCGCTGGATCTGGAGATTACGGAAAGTACGATCATGGAACGCCTTGAGGAGACAACGGAAACCCTGCGGCGGCTCAAGGAAATGGGATGTCATATCACCATTGATGATTTTGGAACCGGGTATTCTTCCCTCACGTACCTCAAGACTTTTCCGATCAACATGCTCAAAATTGATAAATCCTTTGTGGATAATATTGTCACTGATGCGGATGATCGGGCCATCACGCAAGCCATTATTTCGATGGCGCACAGCCTGAAGCTTGAGGTGGTAGCGGAAGGGGTGGAAGAAGAATCTCAACTGGAGATTTTAAAAATGCAGGGTTGTGACATTCTCCAGGGGTTTTTGTTCAGTAAGTCACTGCCGGCGGATGATGTTACGCGAGTTATTGAGCAGACGGCTGAGAAGGTATCCCCTAGTCAACCGCAATCTTGATTTCGAATCTGTCCGTTTTAGGTCGCGTTAATGCCTAGCCTCTGTAAAAAAGATCGTTCCTCCGCCGCGCGCCAGGTTTTTAAAATTTCACCATGAAAAAGTGATTTTTCTCCCCGACAGGATCACTGGCATAAAAAAACGGTTTGTGTATAATTCTGCCATGGGAAATTACCGTTTTATCTGCAATCATTGTGGCAAATCTTTTGAATCCTCCACCGCAGAGGTGAAAGAATGCCCGTTTTGTTTCTGGTCATCATCCGTTAAAAGGGAAGATGAGCTGGCCGTCGAAAAGAAGCGATTATCCCGGACGGCTGGAGGCAAGACGGGGATTGGAAGTTACAACCCCCTCTATTTTGCGTTCAAGGTTTTACTCGCGCTTGCGTTGGTTGGCTCCGTGGGGTATTTCGGATATTTGGGTTATCGACAATGGGACCAGAATCAGAAAAAGACTGGATCTTTTTTTTCGGTTCAGGGGGAAAAAGGGGAAACTTCAAAAGCGGAGAGATTAGTTCCCGACACGGTAGCGCCTGAGTTGTCGTCTCAGGAGAGAGATTTGTTGCTGCGTGAAGTTTCATTGCCCGAAAGAGCCGTCGCTAGTGAAGCCGAAAAAATTATTCTTGCCAGGGAAGTTAAGTTTAAAACCGGGTGGTCTGATCAGCTTCCTTCTCCAGCATGGTCTCTTGCGCAATATGAGCAAATGATCGCGGAACAGGAACGGTTTTACAAGATAACGCTTCCCCGAAGTTATAAAAAGAAACTGACCGGACTTTTTGAAAATAAATACCTGGCGGGGGTGGGGGCATTTGCCAAAGGGGACCTTCTCGCTACCCGTGATCTTTTTATTGAGTCGCTTCTTTTCCCGCCTTATTCAACCAATGTTCAGAAACATCGCGGCGTGGCGCTTACGATGTTGAAGCCTTTTATTACGGATACGCTTTCCAAGATTGGTGCCTTGAATCAAATGATTACCGATCAAAATAGGCGGCAGCAAGAAAAAGAGATCGAGGCCGAATATGGATCGCTTTTCGCGTTGATCCAGGAAGGCCGGTGGGAGGAAGCCATTCTCAAACTGGATCAGCTTCAGCTTGTTGCGACTCAGATGCAGAGTCTTACGCAGGAGCGGCCCGCCATGCCACCCTACCCTTCAACGGTCGGGATGATTGATCAGGATATCCAGCGAAGCCTTGCCGCGCTTTCGACTCCGGGAGTCTCGTCAACGACGGACCTTTTACACGTCCGGGAAGATCTCGCTCAAAAAAAGGATGTTCTAGTGGACCTTTCGGATGAGGCGTACAATAAAGCGATTGCGATTTACCAGGAGGGGATGACTTTTGTTCGTGAAGGGAAATGCAAGGATGCATTCCGTGTTTTGAGTACCATTCGAGGTCCGGAAACGTTACGCAATCAGGCGCAGACGAAATTGGCGATCCTCGCAAAAGTAGTTTCGCTTCCGGAATCTTCAGAAACCCGGAGCCGCGATGTATGAGCGATGATACCCTGGTTTTTGGTGTGGTTCAGTCCGGGAGATTTGTCTACGGCCTTGTACGAGATCTGGCCATGGCGAAGCAACTTGTGAAATGCGCGTCGCGTTTCGGGATTCGCGCCAGAAATTTTGATCGCGCGGATTCTTTGATGAAAAGCGTGGAGGAAACAAAGCCGTTTCTTGTGATCCTTGATTTTGAGAATCTGGAATGCGAATCCTATAAAACTCTCAAAGAGATACGCGAAAGTGCCGATGCTAAGGGCGTGCCGGTCATCGGATTTGTCAGCCAGTCGCGTAGCGCGGTCAAGGAAGAGGCTGAGAGGGCCGGATGTGACCGTGTTTACTTGAAAACCGTGTTTAACCGTGATCTCCCTGAATTGATCGCGAGGTACGCGAAATG
>DCTJ01000091.1:45471-50644 GCA_002329545.1 Candidatus Omnitrophica bacterium UBA1443 | reverse complement strand
AACTGCCTAAAGTGGGATACACCCAAACCAAGCCAATAGTTGACACTATCCGAGTGAGCCGCTACAATTTGCGCCCTATGGTTTCCCCTAAATTAAAAATCGCGATTCCCAAAGGTAGTCTCGAAGAATCCACCTACGCCCTCTTCAAACGGGCGGGATTTACGATCAATGTCAATCCGAGATCGTACATTCCCTCGATTAATGACGCGGAGATTGAGGTCATTCTTTTTCGTCCCCAAGAAATGTCACGGTATGTTGAAGACGGGGTGGTCGATTGTGGACTGACCGGCCACGACTGGATCGCCGAAAACGAATCGGACGTGGCGGAACTTTGTGAATTACAATATTCGAAAAGAACTTCCAATCCGGTGCGATGGGTGCTTGCGGTGCACGAGACGTCACCCTTTAAAAGCGTGAGGGATCTTAAGGGTAAAAAAATCGTGACCGAGCTTGTAAGAGTTACGAGACGGTATCTGAAAAAGAACAAGGTCGATGCGGAAGTGGAATTTTCCTGGGGGGCGACCGAAGCCAAGCCTCCCCGGCTCGCCGACGCTATTGTTGAAGCGACCGAAACGGGTTCGAGCCTTCGCGCCAACAAGCTGAAAATTATTGATACCGTGATCACGTCGATACCGAAATTTATCGCCAATAAGCAAAGCGTGAAAAATTCGTGGAAAAAACGCAAGATGGACAATCTGGTGCTTTTGCTTGAAGGCGCGATGCGGGCACAGGAAAAAGTCGGACTCAAAATGAATCTCGAGAAAAAAAATCTGGCAAAAATCCTTTCCTTGCTTCCCGCCATGAAAAAACCGACAGTTTCAAATCTGGCGGATGAGAACTGGCTTGGTGTGGAGACGATCATCGACGATTCTGTCGTTCGTGAATTGATCCCGCAGCTTAAACAAGCGGGAGCCTCTGGAATTATTGAATATCCGTTGAATAAATGTATCCCCTAACGGGCCGTTGGAAATGGGGTTTGGGTCGGTCGTGACCCAGGTTCCGTGGCCGGTGGTCCGTGACAGAAGGAGTGAATAATGGCCTGGGCAAATAAACAACGCAAGAAAAAGATGAACAAGCACAAGCGGAAGAAGAAACTCCGCCGCAATCGGCATAAGAAAAAAGACTGGTCGTAGTTTTTAGCGTCGGGTTTAGAGAGGATAGCTCCCCTGAGGGCTGTTCTCTCTGGGCCCGGCGTTTCTACGCTTCACATGCAGTTTTTGACCATTCAAAGTCCCGCTAAGCTCAATCTTCATCTTCGAATTCTCCGAAGACGCACTGACGGTTATCACGATCTCGTCACTATTTTCCAGAAGATCTCCCTTGGGGACACAATCCGCATCCAAAAGACTCGAAACGATTTTCGTCTGACAACGAACTGTCCCGGACTTGAGACCGGAGAGAACAATCTTATTACGAAAGCCTATCGGTTGCTTCAGACAAAATACCCGGGGTTGGGGGGTGTTTCTGTCCGGCTTCACAAGAGAATACCCTTGGGAGCCGGCCTGGGCGGGGGGTCGAGTAATGCCGCGCATTTCCTTCTGGGCATGAAAAAATTGTTTAACTTAAGAATTTCAAAGCCTGAACTGATACGGCTGGGAACCCGGCTGGGCGCGGACGTTCCTTTTTTCCTTCTTGAGAAGCCGCGTGCCATCGCGTGGGGAAAGGGTGAAAAGTTGCTCCCTCTGGAGACCCGTTCCCGGCTCTGGTTTCTTCTGCTCGTTACGCGGCAGGGACTTAGCACAAAAAAGGTATACCAAAATCTCCGGGAAAGGGTTCCACCCCTTGCCTTGACGAAGGAAAAACGGATTGCTATAATTCTCTGCTCATTTTTCGAGACAAAGAGAATTCGGGAAGCAGTTGGGTTGGCGGAGAATGATCTCGAGACCTCGGCTTTCAGCCTGAGACCATCGATCCCCAAGTCTATCAAGGCGTTACGAACGGCGGGAGCTTCTTTTGTCCTTATGAGCGGAAGTGGCTCTACGGTGTTTGCCGTTTCGGCAAATCGCAAAGAAATAGTGGCTTTGGCAAAAAATGTAAAGTTGCGTGCTCTCTCTTACCGAAAATTGATATGCCATTCACTAAACAATTAGGATTTCAAAATTATGAAAATTACAGAGGTTCGTGTGTTTCCCACCACTGAGAAGGACGATAAGCTTCGTGCTTTTGTGAATGTGACGTTTGATGACTGTTTCGTGGTTCGGGGGCTTAAGGTGATCGAAGGATCCAAAGGGCTTTTTGTGGTGATGCCCTCAAGGAAGGTCAAGGGGAATGAGTACCGGGACGTGGCTCATCCAGTGACTGCGGATTTCAAGGTCTATCTCGAGCAAGAAGTTTTGAAAAGTTATAAGGCTTTCATTGAGCATGAACCCATGGGGGATGATGAGCCGGCGATTCACTCGTTTATCTGAGCCCCGAGGGATCAAGAGATCATCAGCATTGCAGAAAATCGTAGTAAGGTTGTTTGGCAAATAAAATTGATTGCCCCGTGGTGAAATTGGATATCACACTGCCCTTTGGAGGCAAGGTTTCTGGTTCAAGCCCAGACGGGGCAGTAGTTTGGCACGATTGCGGCGCTGGTTTTGTATCAAGCGCCGGGTTATCCTTATCGAAACAAGAAAGTGTATTGAAGAGAAGAAGAGTTCAATGCTTCAAGGGAACAAATCTAGAGCCTCTGTATGTTCAAGGGAATGAAAGATAAACACAAAGAAGTGATCGCGGCTTACGGATTTCTTGCGCCTAACCTGATCGGTTTTTTGGTATTTACATCCCTACCGGTTCTGGCCTCTCTGGTGCTAAGCTTTTTCAAAATGGATCTGCTGTCAGGAGAGTCCGAGTTTGTTTTTTTACAGAATTTTATCGATCTCCTCAAAGATCCTTATTTTATGAAGTACTGCTGGAACACGATTTACTTGATGCTTGCCATTCCTATCAGCATGGCGGGGTCGCTCCTTCTGGCGATTGCTTTAAATCAGAAATTAAAAGGGGCGGTTATTTTTCGCACGATTTATTTTCTGCCGACGATTTGCTCCGGTGTAGCGATCTTTATGCTGTGGCGTTTGATCTACAATCCGAATTTTGGCCTTCTCAACACCATGATCGCCCAAATAGGTGAATTGATAGGGCTCAAGCTTGTCGGGCCGAACTGGTTGACGGATGAAGCATGGGCCAAACCCGCGTTTATTATCATGAGTGTTTGGCAGAATATCGGTGGTTACAACATGATTCTCTATCTGGCGTCGCTACAGGGCGTGCCTCGCGAACTTTATGACGCCGCCGAAGTGGACGGCGCCAGTAGCTGGCAAAAGTTCTGGAATGTGACTTGGCCGCAAATTTCTCCCACTACTTTCTTCATAGCGATCATGAGTTTGATTGGTGGTTTTCAGGCGGGATTTGATCAGGCTTATATTATGACGGGCGGTGGTCCGAACGGGGCGACGACGACTATTATTTATTACATTTTCAATAATGCTTTTGAGTGGTACCACATGGGGT
The DNA here is from genome assembly GCA_002329545.1 of Candidatus Omnitrophica bacterium UBA1443. Lineage (GTDB taxonomy): Bacteria > Omnitrophota > Omnitrophia > Omnitrophales > Aquincolibacteriaceae > UBA1443. Next base: position 47,152 of record DCTJ01000091.1, on the reverse strand, counting down.
ATGCCGCGGCGATTTCCTGGGTGCTATTCCTGATTATTTTTGTCATCACATTGGCGAAATGGCGTTTTTACGGACGGAACGTCCATTATTCCTAAAAGGCTGGAAACCATGGGACCGAATGTAAGAATTCCTCAAGCTATTATTGAAAAAAGCGCGGCTATGCAACGCCATACGTCTCCCCTGATTGAGATCAAGGTCGCGAATCCGTTTAAATGTTGTTTTAAAAAAGGCCTTATCTATCTCGCGCTGATGATTGGGGCCGTCAGTATGCTCGCCCCTTTTTTGTGGATGGTTTCGACCTCACTCAAAAGTCCGGATCAGGTGCTGGCGTTTGACAAGGTGTTTTGGAAAGAATGGATTCCGACAAGCTTTGTCTGGCAGAATTATGTGACGGTCTGGAAGATGAAGACGGTGCCTTTTGCCATGTTTTATCTTAATTCGATTTTCGTGAGTGTCTGCATCACGTTTGGCCAGGTGGCGACCAGCTCGATGGCAGCCTATGCCTTCGCGCGTCTCCATTTTCCGGGTCGTGACAAGCTTTTTTTTGGATATCTCGCGACCATGATGATTCCGGGAGCGGTGACCATGATTCCAGTTTTCATTCTCTTGCGGCACCTGGGCTGGGTGGACACTTATAAGGCTTTAATTTTACCGGGGATTTTTACGGCGTACGGGACTTTTATGTTGCGGCAGTTTTTTTTGACTTTACCGAAGGACCTTGAAGATGCCGCCAAAATTGACGGATGCAGTTACCTGCGAATTTTTTGGCATATCATCCTGCCGCTTTCAAAACCGGCGATTGCGACTTTAACGACATTCACGTTTATGGGGTCGTGGATGAACCTGATGTGGCCCCTGATCGTTGTGAATACTCACAGCAAGTATACTCTTCCGGTTGGGCTCGCGTACTTTCAGGGTGTCCACGGGACGGATTGGACACTTTTGATGGCGGGATCCGTGATGATGATATTGCCGATTCTCGTGGTGTTCCTTTTCAACCAACGCTTTTTCGTGGAAGGCATCAAGCTTTCCGGGATCAAGGGATAAGCATGGAAGCTGTTGTTTTGGCGGCGGGAAAAGGGACGCGGATGTGTACCGACCTTCCCAAAGTGTTGCACACGGTATTCGGGAAACCGGTGCTTGGGTATGTGCTTGATGCGCTCAGGGAGACGGGGATTCGAAAAATTTGGGTGGTGACCGGTTATCAAGCCGAAAGCGTCAAGCGTTTTTTGAAGGGCTACGGGGTTCAAACGGTGAATCAGTTTGAACAAAAAGGGACGGGGCATGCGTTGCGGGTCGCAAAGACGGCACTGAAGAATGCCCGGGGGCCCATTTTGGTGTGGCCGGGCGATATGCCGCTGGTCGAAGGCGCTACTTTGCGGCGACTGATCGAGTCGCATGAAAAAAGCAAGTCACATGCGAGTGTTTTGAGCTCCATTGTGGACTGTCCGGCGGGGTATGGACGAATCGTTCGGGAAGATGGAAAGTTTGTCGCGATTCGGGAAGAGCTGGACGCGACCGATGAAGAAAGGCTCATTCGGGAGGTTAATACCGGTATTTATCTTTTTGATAAAAAAGCCCTTTTCGATGCTTTGGGCAAGATCGGGTGCAAAAATAAAAAAGGAGAATATTATTTAACCGATACGATCGGAGTGCTTCGGGAGGAAGGCTACAAACTGGA
>DCTJ01000091.1:21837-45439 GCA_002329545.1 Candidatus Omnitrophica bacterium UBA1443 | reverse complement strand
AAAAATTAACCAAAGAGAGATCCTACGGCACATGGAGCGGGGAGTGACCTTTGTGTCGCCGACTCAGACTTTTGTGGCCCCCGGATCTACGATTGGCCAGGGAACCATCATTAACCCGTGGTGCTGGATCGAGCAAGGTGTCACGGTCGGAAAGAATTGCAAAATTGGTCCCTTCGCAAAACTGCGATCAGGAACAAAAGTGGGGGACGACACGGAGATCGGAAGCTTTGTTGAAGTCAACCGCTCTATCATCGGAAAGGGCGTGTGCGCGAAACACCTGGCGTATCTCGGGGATTCGAACATAGGGGATAACGTTAACGTCGGAGCAGGCGTCATTACAGCCAATTTTGACGGTAAGAACAAGCATCCTACCCGGGTGGGGAAAAATGTTTTTTTAGGTTCTAATACTGTTTTGGTGGCACCCGTTCATGTGCCAACTTGCGTGAAGACCGGGGCTGGTGCCGTGGTGACCCGTAAAACACGAATGCGAAAGAACGATATTGTGGTTGGGGTTCCAGCGAAATCAGTTTCTCAAAAAAAGAGGCGATGACTTTATGACAAAAATCAGGATACACAAGAAGAATAACGGTTCTATGGTGTTGCTGACGGGGGGGGCCAATCCCGCGCTAGGGCAGGAAATAGCAAAACTTCTCGGGATTCGAACGGGGAACGTGACACTGGGACGATTTCCGGAAGGAGAAATTCAGGTCCAAATACACGATAACATTCGGGGAAAAGATGTTTTTATCATTCAACCAACTTGTACACCACCCAATGAAAGCCTGATGGAACTTTTGATTTTAATTGATGCCGCCCGAAGGGCTTCCGCGAAGCGAATTACCGCGGTGTTGCCCTTTTTTGGTTATGCGCGGCAAGATCGTAAAGACCGGCCTCGTGTTCCGATTACCGCAAAGCTGGTCGCAAACCTCATCGTCAGCGCGGGCGCCAATCGCGTATTAACCGTTGATCTTCATGCAGGGCAGATCCAGGGGTTTTTTGATATTCCCGTGGATCACCTTTATTCCATTGCCGTTCTGGGAGCCTATTTCAAGAAAAAGAAATTGAAGAATCTGGTCGTTGTTTCTCCGGATGTTGGCGGGATCAAAATGGCTCGAGGGTATGCGAAGCTTTTCGGATGCGATCTTGCGGTTGTGGATAAACGCCGCGAAAGCGCGTCGACGACCCATGTGATGCATATTATCGGTTCTGTGGCCGGCAAGAATGTGGTTCTGTTAGACGATTTAATCTCGACGGGGGGGTCAATTGTGGAAGCGGCGAAGGCTCTCAAGGCGCACGGAGCGAAGGATATCTACGCGTGCATTGTCCACCCTGTGTTGGCGGGAAGCGCGATCGAGAGAATTAAAAATTCGCCCATCAAGGAATTAATTGTGACGAACAGTATTCCGCTGACGAAGGAAAAAAGGATTTCCAAAATTACCCAGCTCTCAATCGCTCCGCTTCTGGCCGACGCGATCTGGAGAATCCATAACGATGTTTCTATCAGCACCCTGTTTTTCAACAATGAATTGGGTGTGGAAGCGTAGCGGTCACGCGCCTTCGTTCGTAAGACGTCGGGTTCGTTTTAACGTTCCTCTGGTTGAAATTCATAAAGAAGGGTGATTTTTTCTGAAACAGTGAACCATAACAGCTCCTGTAGGGAGTCAAGACTCAAACGGGACAAGGAGGATTTACATTCATGGAAACTTTTGAACTGCAAGTGAAACCCCGGACAGTGGAGGGGAGTCGGAAGGCCCGCAATGTTCGCCGTCAGGAACTGATCCCTGCGATTGTTTATGGCCACGGGATGAAGCCGCTGGCGCTGGAGATACCCGAGCGGGAATTTTTAAAAGCGATTCAGACAAAAGCGGGTGAAAACGTTATGATTTCGCTCAAGGTGGAGGGGGTGACTCTTCAGGAGTCCACGTGTCTGATCAAAGCCATGCAACACGACCCCGTGACGGATCAGATCAGCCATGTTGATCTTATGATGATTTCCATGACTGAAAAGATCACTGTAAAAGTTCCGGTGGTTGTTGTTCATGGCGATGAGGCCCCGGGCGTCAAAGAGGGTGGCGCGCTTGACGTGGTTCACTATGAAATCGAGGTGGAGTGTTTACCAACCCAAATCCCTGAAAAGATCGAGATTGACGTCAAAGACATGAAAATTAATGACGTTGTCCACGTCAGTCAACTTGTGATTGCCGAAGGAGTTCAATGCCTTCTTGATCCGGAGGATGTGGTAGTCGCGATTCGTCCGCCTCGCGAAGAGGAAGTTGCGGCGCCCGCGGAAGATGGGCCTGCTCAGCCGGAAGTCATTGAAAAGGGTAAGAAAGACAAAGAAGGGGAAGATGGCGAGGCCCCTAAGGCTTCGGCTCCGGCAAAAGAAACAAAATAATAAAAAAGGCCGGCGAACGTGTTTTCTTGTTTGCCGGTTCTTTTTTTATCGACATGAAGCTTATTATTGGTCTTGGAAATCCAGGGCGGGAATACAAGAAAACAAGACATAACATGGGGCGGCGGCTCGCGGAGTTTTTGGTCGAGAAAGAAGGTCGCAAGTTCCGGCGTTTGAAATCGCTCGAGGCCCATGTGGCGGAGATGTCGTGGGAGAACGCTCCATCGGTGGTGCACGCGTATGTTGAAACTTACATGAATCTTTCGGGGAAACGAATTCGACCTCTATTCGATCATTACGAAGTTTCAGATTTGCAAGACCTTCTGATCGTGGTAGATGATATTGCCCTTCCGTTTGGAAAAATGCGTTTGCGGGCAGGGGGAAGCGCGGGGGGACACAATGGCCTGGCTTCGATTGAAGAGGCTTTCCAAAGCGCTGAATATCCCCGTCTTCGATTGGGAATTGGGATCCAGCACGAAGAGCATCCGGAGCGATCCGCTGGAACCGGGACGTATGAACCCATGCGTGATTATGTTCTTTCTGAATTTTCCTCGGCGGAGGAGAAGGATATGACAGCCTTTCTGGAAAGAGGCGCTGAATCTTGCCAGCGATGGGCCAGCGGCCCCTTTGAAAAAGCCGTTCAGTGGGTCAATTCAGCCAAATCGTAGGATATCTTTTTGCGGTTATCTTTATTGCGGAACCCAGGGGTTTATGCTAGATTGTAGCTCCTTTTTGGGGCCTTCCAGAAGTTTTCTGCTTTTTATTGACACAAGATATGCGGAATTCTTTTCGAGGAAAATCGGTCGTCTAATAGGATAAGAGGAGTTAAGTATGAAAAAATACGAGGGATTGTTCATATTTCCCCCTGAGGACAAGGATCAGGCGTTGGAAGTGACCAAATGGATTGAAAAATTCCAGGGAAAGGTTCTCCAGAAAGCGGATCTTGGAAAGAGGACTATCGGGTATCAGATCAGGAAATTCAGGGATGGAAAGTTCCTTGTTTTCAATTTCGAGATGGATCCTTCGAAGGTGCAGGATTTCCGCAAAGATCTTGAGCAACAGGAAACCCTTTTGAAATATATGGTGACGGTTCTCCGGGAAGAATCCAGGCCGAGCGTTTCGACAGCGACTTCCCAGACGACTCCCCAGAGTTAACTTTCGAGGTGATGTTATGGCGGCCAATCTGAATAAAGTGATGTTGATTGGAAATCTTACCAGAGATCCCGAGCTTCGTTATCTTCCCTCCGGCCAGGCTGTTACGACGTTTTCGATCGCTTGCAACCGGACGTATGTGGCGAAAACGGGAGAAAAGAAGGAAGAAGTGAGCTTTATCCGGATTGTGGTGTGGGCCCGCCGGGCTGAGGTTTGTAATGAATATCTTAAAAAAGGAAGCGCTGTGTTTGTGGAAGGTCGACTTCAGAGTCGGAGTTGGGACGCGCCGGACGGGAGCAAGCGGTCTGCCGTCGAAGTGATTGCCGATAATGTGCAGTTCCTTTCCCGCGGCGGGGGAGCCAAGTCTTCTGACCAAGCCGACGTTCCGAGCATGGATGTGGATGATAGCATTTTTGAAGCGCCCGATGCTTCTGGTAAAAAGAACCAGGCGTCGGTTTCCCAAGACGAACTTAAACCGGATGAAGACATCCCTTTTTAACCAGGTGTGAAACATGGAAAGAAAACCAGCAGGAAGATTTGAGAAAAAAACATTTAAGAAGACGGCCGGACGGCCCGNNTCGGATGATCGCAAGGGGCCCGGTGGCTCGAAAGTTTTTCGTAAGCGCGTCTGCAGGGTACTCCCTCCGCTTAATTACAAAGACTCGGAATCTTTGACGAAATACTTGACGGAAAAAGGGAAAATTCTACCCCGGCGTATTACCCGACTCAACGCGAAGGATCAACGGACGCTGAAACGTCTGATCAAGCGTGCCCGCCACGCGGGTGTCCTTCCCTTTCAGGCTAGCTAACGGAGCAAGAGACCCATGGAACTGTTACTGATCAAGGATGTTTCTGACGTAGGTAAAAAAGGTGATGTGGTTAAAGTTCGCGAGGGATACGGGAGAAATTTTCTTCTTCCGAGGAATCTTGCCATTCCCGCCACGCGAAAAAACCAGCAATTTTTTGAAGAACAGCGGGCGCGAAGCGCGGCCCGGAAGTTAAAAGAGAAAACAGCTGCCGAAAAAAAAGCGAAAGAACTGGCCGAGCTGACGATTACTCTTGAGGTCAAGGCGGGTGAAGGCGACAAGCTTTACGGCTCGGTTGGCCCCGAAGAAGTTTGCGCGGCCCTTGTCCAAAAAGGGTACGAGTTTGACAAAAAACAGGTCCGCATGCGGGAGCATCTGAAAAGTCTGGGCACTCACCATGTGGATCTCGAGATTTACCCGCAGGTGAAAACCCGGTTGACTGTGGAGCTTGTCCGGCAACCTTAACCCTAAGATCCTCCCGTGAGGTTTGTGTGGCGAATTCTGAGACATCCGTAAAGCTTTATGAAAAAGTCCCGCCTCAAAACCGCGAAGCCGAAATGAGTGTCCTGGGCGCCATGTTTTTTGACGAGATGGCGCTTGCCAAGGGCATTGAGATACTTCGTCCCGAATATTTTTACGATCTTCGCCATCAGCGAATTTTTGATGTGGTTGCCGGTCTCTTTGAAAGAAATCAGGCGGTTGATTTGATTACCGCCTCGGAGGAGCTCCGGAAGCGTGATCAGCTGGAAGATGTCGGGGGAGTCAGCTATCTGACCCAGCTTACCATGGCGGTTCCCACGGCGGCCAACATTGAGTACTACGCGAAAATCGTCAAAGAAAAAGCTCTTCTCCGCCAGCTCATTCAGTCCGCTACCCAGATCGTTCAAAACAGCCTCGAATCCGATTCGAATGCCAAAGAAATGATTGATACGGCCGAGAAAATGATCTTCGATATTGGCCAGGCCCAGGTGGAAGGCAAGTCATTCCAGATCAAGGAGATCATTCATGAAAGCATGGAAGCGATCGACCAGCTTTTTCAGAAAAAACAGCACGTTACGGGGTTGGCGACGGGATTTCATGAATTTGACACCATGACCGCTGGTCTGCAACCTTCGGATCTGATCATTGTCGCGGGTCGTCCCTCGATGGGAAAATCCGCGTTCGCGACCGCGATCGTGGAGCACGCGGGGATTAATTTAAAAAAACCGGTCGTGATCTTTTCCCTTGAAATGAGCAAGGAACAGCTGGTGCAGAGGATGCTCTGCTCCCATGCCCGGGTTGACGCGCAGAAGGTGAGGACCGGATATCTTTCTCACCAGGACTGGCCCAAGTTGACTTCGGCTGCTGGCAAGCTTTCTGAAGCCCCCATCTTCATTGATGACTCTCCCGGACAAACGGTTCTCGAAATTCGCGCGAAAGCGCGGCGCCTCAAGATGAAGCATGATATTCAACTGATTGTCATTGACTATTTACAGCTCATGCAGGGCGTGCGCGTGGCGGAAAGCCGCCAGCAGGAGATTTCCGAGATTTCGAGATCTCTCAAGGCTCTGGCCCGGGAAATCAAGGTTCCCGTGATCGCGGTGAGCCAGTTGTCGCGTGCGGTTGAACAGCGCACCGGAAACCGCCCCCAGCTTTCGGATCTCCGCGAATCAGGCGCTATTGAACAGGACGCTGACCTGGTAGTCTTTCTTTTCAGGGAAGAATACTATGCTCCTTCCGAGGAAAATAAAAACAAGGCGGAGTCGATCATTGCCAAACAACGCAATGGCCCCACTGGCTCGGTGCCTCTTGTTTTTATCAAGGAATGGACACGATTTGATAATCCGGAGTTTTACCGGTCGGATGAGGAACAGCAATGAAAAGAATAGGGTGTCTTATCCTTGCAATCACTCTGATGATGACGAGCGCTCCTCTTCACGGATCGGAAGAGCTTGTCGCTTCGTCGGCTGATTCCCCGGCGCCTCAAGCTCCGGCGGAAGCGAAGAAGATTGCGGCGATCGAAGTCCGCGGTAATAAAATTGTCAGTACCGCGACGATCCTGAGCAAAATTCAGTCCCAGCCCGGTTCTCCTTTGCGTCAACAGCTCACGAATGAAGATATTAAACGTCTTTATGACACGGGGTTTTTTCAGGATGTCCGGTTTGATGTGACGGAAATCGCGGACGGGTACAAGTTAATTGTTCAGGTGGACGAGAAACCCATCATTCGACGGATTGAGATCCAGGGGAACACCGTTTTTAAGGAAGACAAACTCAGGAAGACCCTGGGCGTCATGGAGGGGCAGATTCTGGACCAGAAGGCGGTGAAGAAGGGGGAGGCGGAAATCCGACAGCTTTACGCAAATAAAGGTTTTCGTTTTATCGATATTCAAACGGAAATTGTGGCCGATCCGCAGACAAGAGAATCGATTGTCACGATGAAGATTTTTGAAGGGAAGAAGTTTAAGATTAAGGAAATTCGATTTGAAGGTAATCAGTCTTTTTCTTCCAAACAACTTGCCAAGCTCATGAAGACTCGGCCTCAAATGTGGGTTTTATTTGGCGCTTTCAAGGAAGAGGTTTTTGAAAAGGATTTGGAAAGAATTAGCTTCCACTATCAGAAAGAAGGATATTTGGACGTTAAAGTGGTCCCCGAATTTGACTACTTGAAGGAAAAAAACCAGATCAACATCCTCATCAAAATCGAAGAGGGACAGCATTACGTGACCGGCGAGGTCAGGTTTAAGGGGAACACGCTTTTCCCGGAATCGGAGCTGTGGCAGGAGCTGGAAATGCTCCCGGGACTTACCTATTCCCAGTTCTATGTATCCCGGGACATGGAAAGCATCAGGAATTTTTATGCTTCCGAAGGTTATATCGAAGCGCGCGTTGCTCCTGACGTCGTTCTCAATAGAGAAACAGGGAAGGTTGATGTGACTTATGAAATCGCGGAGGGGGAACTCTTTTTTGTTGAAAAGGTTCAAATTCGAGGAAACACCAAGACGCGCGATAAAGTCATCCGCCGCGAATTGAGAATCCGTCCCGGGGAGCGGTTTGACGGGGCCAAAATTGAGAAATCAAAACAGCGCCTTGAAAATCTCGGGTATTTCGAAGAAATCACCTATGACACTGAACCCACCGATGTGGCGACGAATCGCCGGGATCTTATTTTTCGCGTGAAAGAAAAACGGACCGGGGAACTTTCATTCGGTGGCGGTGTGAGTTCGATTGACACATTTATGGGTTTTGCCGAAATTTCACAGCGGAATTTTGATCTTTTTAACTGGCCGCGATTGACCGGAGGAGGACAAACCCTTTCGCTCAGAGGGCAGATCGGAACGATCAATCAGCAGTATGATTTTAACTTCATCGAGCCGTATCTTTTTGATAAACCGATTACGATGGATTTTAATACCTACTACACGGTTCGGGATGATTACAACGTGGATTTTAAGGAAAAACGGTTTGGTATTAGCGAAATATTCTCCCATCTTTTCAAGGATGTTTTTCGCGTCGGAGGCGGCTATGTTCTTGAACGAGTTAAACTGGATGATATCGCGTCGGATGCGCCCCAGGATGTCCTTGATTTTGCGGGTAAGAATTGGCTTTCGAGAGTTCGAGCTTTTGCGGTTTATGATAACCGTGATAACGTGTTCAATCCGACCAAAGGCAGGACAGTTAATGTGGGCGCCGACCTGGTGGGGAGTTTCCTTGGGGGGGATCAGGATTACTACATTCTCAGGGCCGGGTATACGGAATATATGAGTCTCCGGAAAAATCACTTGGTGGAGTTCCAGGCCCGTATCGCGACCGCGCAGGATTTTGGCGATTCGACGTCGGTTCCCGTTTTTGACAGGTTTTACGCGGGGGGACTGGGGACGGTACGTGGCTATGGGTATCGCCGGGTGAGTCCAAAACAAAATGATAATCCCGTGGGAGGACAAACCATGGCGATTATCAATCTCGATTACAGCTTTCCGATACCCAAGCTTGACATGTTTCGTGGAGTTGTTTTTGCGGACGCCGGCATGGTGAATAAAAGTTCTTATGATTTGAGTTTTGGCGATGTTGTTGTGAGCGTGGGCCCCGGAATTAAGGTGAAGACTCCGATCGGGCCTTTAGCTTTTTATTACGGATTCCCGCTTGTGAATAAAGACACAGAGGATGAGAATGGACGTTTTGAATTTAGCTTAAGTCGCAGTTTTTAAACCGTTAGATCAATCAGGAGGTTTTTCATGAAAAAAATTGTGTCCGCGCTGTTTTTTGCTGGTTTAATAACATGGTTGGCGTCGCCGGCGGTAGCTGTAGAAATGAAGATCGCCTATGTGGCTGTCGACGAGGTATTTGATAATTATCAGAAAACGAAAGATCAGGATCTTGTGTTGAAAACGGCCGGTGAGGCCAAGGAAAGAGAACGCAATGAGATGATGAACGCTTTGCGCGCGATGGAAGATGAGCTGGCTCTTCTTTCGGCGGATTCTCGGGCGAAAAAACAAGAACAGTTGATTGAGAAAAAACGGCAGATCGAGGATTTTGACCGGACTGTCAGACAGCAACTCGCCGAACAGCGTGACAAGACGGTCCGCGAGATTTTTGAGGAAATTGACAGCGTGGTTCAGGTGGTTTGCGAACGCGGCGGATATGACCTTGTGTTTAACAAGCGAGTACTCCTTTTTCAAAAAAGCGACTTTGATATTACGTCGCAAGTGTCGGCCGAGTTGGCGAAACGGTACAAGAAGGCGTAAGACTGGGCAGCATGAAACAAAGGACGTTAAAAAAAAGCATCAATTTCGAAGGGATCGGCCTTCATACGGGGCAGAAGGTTTCGGTAAGAATTAATCCGGCGGCTGAAAACAGCGGGATTCTTTTTTCCCGTATGGATCTGGATCCCGCCCTTAAGGTCAAGGCTTCCTTCGAAAATGTTCGTTCGGACGCGATGCGGCAGACGGCTCTTGCGGTCGGAAGTGGTTTGGTCAGGACCATTGAGCATTTAATGGCGGCCTTTCATGGCCTCGGAGTGGATAACGCCTGGGTTGAAATTGATGGCGAAGAAGTGCCCGGAATGGATGGCAGTTCGCAAGAGTTTTCGCGCCTGCTCCTTGAAGCGGGATTTGAAGAGCAAGGGGCCGAAAGAAAATATCTCGAAGTCAAGAGCCCCGTTTATGTCGACCACGGTGATCAGTCAATCGTGATCGTCCCTGCCCAGAGTTTTCAGGTTTCTTATACCCTGAGCTATCAGGATGAAAACCTCGAGGATCAGTACATGACGATCACGGTTCTCCCGGAAATTTTTGAGCGTGAGCTCGCGCCGGCGCGGACGTTTTGTCTTAAAAAAGAAGCGGAGCAACTTCTCGCGATGGGGTTTGGGAAGGGAGCCAATCCGTTAAATACTCTTATTTTTGAAAACAACCGGCCGATCGGCAATGAACTCCGGTACGCGAATGAAGCATGTCGCCACAAAATCGTCGATATTCTCGGCGATTTGTTTCTGTGCGGCAAATTTATTCGGGGACATGTGATTGCGCAACGCTCAGGCCATTCCCTAAACCTGGAACTTGTGAGGAAACTAGTCATGACGAAGGAAACGTCTCTTGATCTCTCTTCTAAAAAAACGCTAACGATTGACGAAATTCAAAAAATTATCCCTCATCGCTACCCGTTTCTCTTTGTGGATAAAATTGAAAATTTTGAGCCGGGATTGCGCGCGACCGGATGGAAACAGGTGACGATGAACGATTATTTTTTCCAGGGGCACTTCCCGGGACACCCGGTGATGCCGGGGGTATTGATTGTTGAAGCGATGGCACAGGTGGGAGGAGTGATCATGCTCGGCGAGCCTGAAAACCGGGGGAAAATAGCTTATTTCATGAGTGTGGATCAGGTGAAGTGGCGTAATCCTGTCAGACCCGGGGATTCCCTTCGTATGGAAGTCGAAGTATTGAAGAAACGATCGAAATTCGGACAATGTTCAGGCAAGGCTTATGTGGGAGACCAACTGGTATGCGAAGCGGATGTGAAATTCGCCGTGGTGGATGCTTGAAAATTCCCCCCACCGCCATTGTCCATCCCGACGCCATTTTAGGCGAGGGGGTCGAAATTGGACCGTGGGCGATAGTTGAGGGAACGGTCAAGGTGGGGGCGAGAACCAAGGTGGGCCCCCGTGTTACGATTGAGGGGCATACGACGATTGGCGAGGATAACGAAATTTTTACAGGCGCCGTCATTGGAAGCCGGACCCAGGATAAAAAATTCGATGGCGGGATCAGTTACCTCAAAATCGGGGATCGCAACAAAATTCGCGAATACGTCACGATTAATCCCGGGACGCTCGACGGCACCGAAACCGTGATCGGAAATGACAATCTTCTCATGGCCTACGCGCACGTCGCGCATGACTGTGTTATCCATAACGGNNATTGTTGAAGACAAGGCTATTCTAGGCGGACTTAGCGCGGTTCATCAGTTTGTCAGGATCGGAACCCTTTCGATTATCGGCGGATGTTCCAAAGTGGTGCAGGATATCCCCCCATTCATGATGGTGGACGGGCATCCCGCGAAGGCCTTTGGAATTAACTCCGTCGGACTGGATCGTGCCGGGGGATATACGGCGAAGGACAAGGCGGACCTTAAAAAAGCTTTCAGGATCATCTTCAAATCTCGCCTGGGACTTAAACACGCGATGAAGGAAATCCGCGCGCAGATTCCTTCCAGTCCGCCCATTGAGACGCTTGTGGCTTTTCTTGAAAAATCCGAACGGGGAATTTGCGGTTAAGTAAGCCGTCATCGTTTCGGAGCCGACTGTCCGGTGGGGTTGTCGACTTGAGGTTTTGTGTTTTACTTGAAATATCCTGCCATTCCATCTTCAGCTCCCAAAAGTATTTTTAGAGCTTTTACCTGTGACTGGTTAAAATCCTGATTTACTATTCGATGTGTTTTTTGGAATTCTTCAGAGAAATATTTTTTGGTTACAGCGTATAAAGTTCTATATACTACGCACTTGCCATGATTAACGAAAACGACCTTCTTCTTTTAAGTTTTCTCCGACAAGGGGTCCCTTTTGTCAATCGTCCGTTTGACGCGATTGGCGAACAAATGGGGCTGGATGGCGCCGATGTGATTCTTCAAATTGAACGGATGAGAAAAGAAGGATACCTTTCGGCGATTCGGCCGATTTGGGATCACCGTTTCTTTGGCTATCAGGGCGCTTGGGCGGCCATGAAATTTTCAGAGCAAAGTTTAGAACAAAAACTGGAAATTATCGGGCAGCATCCCGGTGTGATTTACATGGCTCAGAGAGACCATGAGGTCAATGGCTGGTTTTATATCACGGCGCCTGGGGGACATGACCTTGAAGCGCATGTCCGAATTCTTGAGAAAAAAACTGAAGCTGAAAAAACTTTATTTCTTCCGATCCAGCGTATCCTGAAAGGCGCCGGAGAAATGCGGGTTTTTGCGGGGGGCGTCCCGGAACAGGTTAATCAAACGGCCGGGTCAATAAAACGGACAGGGGAAACGAAGCTGACACTTCAGGAAATCCGGCTGATACGCCTTTTGCAGGAAGATTTTTTGTTAACGGATGAGCCGTTTCGCAGGATGGCGGAAACTTTGGCGATACCAGAATCCGCGATGCTTCATCTGTTACAAGGACTTTTTCAAAAAGGGTATCTGAAACGGATCGGCATTTCCGGAGGTTCAAAACCCGATTCCCAGCAGAATCGTTTTCTTGTTGTTTGGCAAATCCCGGAAGAAAAAATAAATTTTTGCGCGGAGCGTTTCGCGGATTTCCCAAGCGTTATTTCCGCGGGTCTGAGACCCGCCGCGCCGGAATTTCCCTACACCGTATATACCACGGTGGAAAGCAAAGAACTTGAAACTTTAGAGCTGTTAATCCTTAAAATTGCTGACAAGATCGGACATTGGCCGAACCGGGTCATTCTGACGGTGCGTGAGTTCAGGAAGACGGCGATTCGATATTTTCCNNGGTGGGTGCGATGGAAAACACTCGCGGATCCGGCATTTATTTGATCCATTGAGGAAGTTATCCTGTCCACGACCCGGAGGGTCTCAGATCTGTTGGGAGCGAAGGTGAAGGATGAGGAGCGGAGGAAACTCCCTGAGCCCTTATTTACTGAGCGTAAAGTGTTACAACGTTCGAAGACGATATCATGGCGCGTTGCGCGAAAAAGGACGCTATGACCTTGCGAGATGAGTATTTAAAAAAAAGAAGAAGTGATGCCGTGAAAACCCAAATGCATTATGCCCGGCAAGGGCGCGTGACGGAAGAAATGATCGGGGTCGCGAAGCGGGAATCGGCGTCGCCGCAATTTATCCGTGATGAAATTGCCGCCGGGAGACTTGTGATCCCCGCGAATATTTTTCACGCGGGGCTTGAACCGCTCGGAATAGGGATTAATGTTTCCTGCAAGATCAACGCGAATATTGGCAATTCAGCGCTCGGCTCGAACATCGCGGAGGAACTTGAAAAGGTCAAAGTTGCGGTCAGGTATGGCGCGGACACGATTATGGATCTTTCGACGGGGCCCCTACTGAATGAAACCCGGGCGGCGGTGATTCAGGCGAGCACGGTTCCGGTGGGGACAGTCCCCATCTACCAGGCGCTGGAGCGTGTGGGTGGGAAGCCGGAGGCGCTTACGCCAGACCTTTTCTGGGACGTGGTCGAGTTTCAGGCGAAACAGGGAGTTGATTTCATGACCGTTCACGCGGGAGTTCGTTTGAAGCACGTTGAGCTTGTGAAAAGCAGGCTAACCGGGATCGTAAGCCGTGGCGGCGCCATTCTCGCGAGGTGGTGCCAGGAACACGGGAAAGAGAATTTTCTTTACACGGATTATGACCGCCTGCTGGAAATTTGCAGAAAATATGACGTTACGATCAGCCTGGGTGATGGTATGAGGCCGGGATGTCTGGCCGACGCGAGTGACGAGGCGCAGTTCATGGAACTCGACACGCTTGGTGAATTGACGTTACAGGCCTGGAAACAGGATGTTCAGGTTATGGTGGAAGGCCCGGGACATGTTCCGATGAATCAGATCCCGATGAACATTGAAAGGCAGATCAAGGTTTGTCATGGAGCCCCTTTTTACGTGCTTGGGCCGCTCGTGACGGACATCGCGCCGGGCTATGACCATATTACTTCCGCGATTGGCGCCGCGATCGCGGCCCAGGCGGGCGCGGCGATGCTTTGTTATGTGACCCCGTGTGAGCATCTCAGGATTCCCAACCTGGAGGATGTGAAGCAGGGAGTGATTGCTTATAAAATCGCGGCCCACGCGGCTGATATCGCCCGTCAGCGGCCGGGAGCGCGCGATCGGGACGACCGGATGGCGCGGGCGCGATTTGCGTTTGATTGGGAAAAGCAATTTGAACTTTCTCTTGATCCTGAAAACGCGCGCAAGGTTCACGATGAAGGTCTTCCCAAAGGGACAACCCATCGAGAGGAATATTGCTCCATGTGTGGGGAAGGATTTTGCGCGATGAGGCTCTCGAAGGGGTTGGGTCTGGACCCATTTAAAAAGTGTCCAGCGGTTTCTGACAATGAAAGCTAAGATCATTTTTCCCCGAAAAAAAACAAGGTCTGTCACGGTCGGAAAGTTTGTTTTGGGCGACGGTCAGCCGATTCGGATTCAATCCATGACGAAGGTTCATACCCGCGATGTCCGGGCGGTGCTTAAACAGATCGCGCGACTTGAGACCGCTGGATGTGAGATCGTAAGGGTCGCTTGCGCGACGGATGAAGACGTGAAAGCCATCGGGAAGATCCGTCCTAAAATTCACATCCCGCTCGTGGCTGATATCCACTTCAACCACCGATTCGCGATCGAAGCGATTGAGCAGGGCGTGGACAAGCTCCGGATCAATCCGGGGAATATCGGAAACGAAGATCGAGTGGCCGAGGTCGTGGAGAAGGCAAAAAAGCATCACATCCCGATCCGGATCGGTGTCAACGCCGGATCACTGGAAAAAGACCTAATGGAAAAATTGGGCCCGTCGCCTGAAGCCCTGGTAGAAAGCGCGCGGCGGCATGTGGCGATGCTGGAACGACATGATTTCCGAGACATTGTGATTTCGCTGAAAGCGACGGATGTCCCTACCATGATCCAGGCCTACCGGCTCGCCAGTAAAAAATTTGAGTATCCTCTGCATCTTGGCGTCACTGAGGCGGGGACTCTTGTCCGGGGAAGTGTTTATAATGCCATCGGCGTGGGAACGCTTCTTCAGGAAGGTATTGGCGACACGGTTCGCGTTTCCCTGACGGCGGATCCCGTTGAAGAGGTAAAAGTCGCGAAAATGATTCTTGAATCCCTGCAACTTCGAAAGGGCGTCAGAGTGATCTCGTGCCCGACTTGTGGCCGCACGGAAATTGACACGGCAAAACTTGCGTGTGAAGTAGAAGCCCGGACCGCGTCGTTCGATGGCCCGCTCACGATCGCGGTGATGGGATGTGTCGTTAATGGGCCTGGAGAAGCTCGAGGGGCTGATTTCGCGATTACGGGAGGCAAGGGGAAAGGTATGATCTATGTCGCCGGAAAACAGGAACGGGTTGTTCCCGAAGAAAAACTGGTTGATGAACTTTTAAAAGAGATCCATAAACGTAGCGCTAACCGCGAACGGTAAAATTGTTTCATGGATGACCCGCGTCATTTTCTTTCCAAGCTTCATTCCAAGGTCGTGACCCGTGAACGATTGTCTCTAGAAGACGGGCTCGATTTGTTTCGAAGCCCGGATGTTGTCAAAATCGGGGACCTCGCGCAGTCGGTTCGTCGACGGCTTCACGGGAATACGGTTTATTATTCCGTCAATTTTCATCTTAATCACACGAATGTTTGCGACACGCGGTGCTATTTCTGCGCTTTTTCCCGGGACGCCGGAGACCCAGGCGCCTACACCCTGACCGTGGATGAGATCGAAACGCGGGTTCGTGAGGCGCTCGCGCGATGGGATATTAATGAAGTGCATATTGTGGGAGGGCACAACCCGGCACTCAGGCTGGACTATTACACTGAAATGATACGCCGCCTCCGGCAAATAAAGAAAGAACGGGCCGGGACAGGAGAGGGGAAAAATGTCCCTTTGTTTATTAAGGCATTTAGCGCGACGGAGATTAATGGCATAGCAAAACGTGAAGGGTTGGGCATTCGGGAGGTTCTTGAAATATTGAAACAGGCCGGATTAGACAGTATGCCCGGCGGTGGCGCGGAAATATTTTCTCCGGAGGTTCGGAGGAAAATATGTCCTCGAAAGATGTCGGGCGAGGAGTGGATCGCGGCTCACCGGACGGCTCATGAGCTTGGGATACCCACGAATGCTACCATGCTCTATGGGCATCTTGAAAACGATCACGATTGCGTGGAACACATGTTGAAAATACGAGCTCTCCAGGATGAGACGGGTGGTTTTCAGGCGTTTATCCCCTTGCCCTATTGTCAACCTCGTTCAAAATCTGGGCCTGCGGCATTGCCGCGTTCTGTTCCGGGTGAAACGAGCGGTTATCTCGATTTGAAAGTGCTTTCCATCGCAAGGCTTATGCTGGATAACGTCCCTCACGTCAGAGTCCATGGAGCGGCAACAGGTCTTAAACTTGCTCAAGCCTCCCTATCCTTTGGTGTCGATGATATCGGTGGGACCAATCTGGATGAGAAAATTATGCGCGAATCAGGAGGCGCGAATGGGGAGAAGGGTTTAAGTCCTGCCGATCTTGTTCGATACATCGAGAGCGCTGGGTATACGCCCTGCCTTACCGATAGTTCCTACGCGGGTTTGCAAGTCTGAAAAAGGTTGTGGCGAGGATTGAGGTTAAAGAGGACAATGGTTTTCAATTTGTTGTTTTAAAATTTGGGTAGTNNACGGAAGGAGTTTAACATGTCCGAAAAAGTTGTTGTCACAAGACAGGGTTATGAAAAAATGCTCGAGTCTCTCAAGTTTCTTAAAACGACGAAACGCCGCGAAGTGGCGGATCAGCTGGAAAAGGCCAGAGCTTTCGGGGATCTGAGTGAAAATGCCGAATACGAGACGGCGAAAGAAGCCAAAAACCAACTTGAAACTCGAATCCGGGAACTCGAGGAACGGGTTGCCCATGCCAAGGTTGTGGAGCTGGATGATATTCCCAAGGACAAGGTGTATCTCGGGGCGACAGTGAAGGTGCAGAATCTTGCCAGCAAGGATTTTTTTCAGTATATTCTCGTGTCTCAGGATGAAGCTGATTTTGATGAAGGAAAGATTTCAGTGACTTCTCCGATCGGAAAAGGACTTTTAGGTAAGGCGCTTGGTGAAGAAGCGAAGATCCAGGTTCCTGCGGGGATTGTTCAACTCAAGATTATGGAGATTAAATATGAATAGGAAAATGACGTTTTTTACGGCTCCCATTACGGCGCTTTTTCTTCCCAAAGTTTATCACGACGCGGCGCAAAGCGGCGGGTCAAGGGGCGTTTTTTACACTCTCTACCTAGCGGCGCTGGTAACTCTTGTGGCCACGGTGATGTTCGCGTCTCTGCTGGTGCCTCAGGCCGATTCATTGGCAAACTGGCTTCAAACGGAATTGCCGTCCATGGTTTGGACTCCCGCGGGGCTCACTCTCGGACAAGATATTCCCCAGCCTTATACCATGTCTCATCCTGTTTTCGGATCGCTGGTGACCTTTGACATGAATAAGGATGTCGTTCAGGAGTCCGAAATGGGAAATATCCCCGTATTTGTGACATCCCGGAAAATATTTCTGAGGCAGGGACCGGGACAAATCGAAGAAAGAGATATTACCCAGACGGGATTTCAGGCGGCTCAACCGGATGACCAGCGCAGGCCATTGCCGTCCCGGGTGATGATTACGGGCGACGTCGTAAAGCAAATTTATCAAAACCTGAAGCGGATTTTTTTCTGGGTGGTTCCCTTTGTGTTTCTTCTCGTTTTATTTTGTTTTTTACTTCTCGCGGCGCTCTTTTATTCCCTGGTCGGACTTTTGTTGAATTTGATGCGAAAAAACAAACTCCAGTATGGTTCGATATTTAGCCTGACTTGTTTTGCCCTTACGGCGTCCGTGGCTCTCGGGTGGGTCGTTCAAAACCTTCCCCTCGCGTGGTTTTTAAACTTGCTGATCAGTCTGGGCTATCTGTTCTTCGCGTTTAAGGTTACGGACCAAGAACCAGCCAAAAACTAAAGTGAAGCCTTGANNAGACTCTTGTTTCAAAAAATGAAATAAGTGAACCGCTTAAAATAATGAGAAAAATCCCTAACGCCATTTCCGGAGTGATCGCGTCCCTCCATAACAACCATCCGAATCCGAAAGAGATGACGGGGTGAAGGTACTGAAAGGGCGTTACCAGGTAAGGTGGCGCCCGGCGAAGCGCGGTTGTCATCCACAACTGTCCGTAAAAAGAAAAGACTACGACGCCTGCGATGAGCAGCCATCCATACAAATCGGGCCATACCCAGTGGCGCAAAAAAAAGATGGAACCGATCGTCGCGATCATTGTGAAGTAAAAAATAATGGTTAGCGGAGATTCCCGATGCTTGATGGTCCGGATCGTGATATAAGCGATCGCGGCAAAAACGGATGACAGAAGGGCGAGCCAGATTTCGGGCTGCCAGGCGGGAAGGGGCGCGGGATTGAGTAAAAGCACGCCCACCAACGAAAGCAGGATAAGCCCCCAGACTAACAGGCTGGGTTTTTCGTTGAGGAAAAAGAAGGCTCCGATGACGGCAAAAATGGGGGAGATATAGTTGAGGGTTACCGCCAGCCCCAAACCGAGTTTTGAAATGGTGTAAAAATGAAGGATCAACGCTAAAAAACCACTGACACCCCGCACGATCAGTTTTATCTTTTCTTGCCCCCAAAGCGGGATCTTTTTTTTGAAGATAATCGGTAACACGAGAAGCATGCCGAAGAAGCTGCGAAAGAATACGATCTGCACGGGCGGAATTGATACCGTGGCGATCTTGACGCATAGCGCCATCAGCGCGAACGCGACCGCGCTCAGCGTCATCAAACGAATTCCGGAAAGATAAAGACGGGATCGCCTCATCGTTGAAAACCTGGGGAGAAAGAGGGCATTTGTTCAACGTTAAAAAAGAATTTTATCATAAGGCCATAAGCCCGGGCCTTTCGGCGAGGGTTTTTGGTTGTCATGGTTTTAAAATGATTTTTCCGAAGTTTTCGCGCCGTGACATGCGTTGCACGGCCTGTTTAACTTGCCGAAGAGGGTAGACGCTGTCCACAACCGGTTTCAGGTGGCCTTTTTCCATCAGTGAATCCTCCTCGCGGGATTGAATAGGGCAGGGTTTCTAAGGGGAAAGAATAACAAAAAAATGGTGATGAAGCGAAACGAAGTCTGAAATGAGCAGAATTCGGGATTATTCAAGTTTCTTTTAAGAGAGCCGTTACCTGTAAGGATCATTTGCGAAAAAAGTTTTGACAGGCTGGTCTTTCCCCGATAGAGTTTACGTGAAAACCACGTCTTGTTAACATAAAAAGCTTTCTCAACGAAAGGAGTTTATTATGGATGGATTGGTTCCAGCGAGTAAGGGCAAAAGATTTGCGGCCGGTCTGATCGACCTTGTTTTTATCCCGATCGCCCTCGGCATAATCATTGGATTGGTCCTCCTGGCCGCTCCTGATGCCGTGAGGAATGTGGTGCTGATTTGTGTGAATGTCGGGTGGTTGTTATTCCGTGACGCGGTTTATTCTCCCGGCCGTGCGATGGTCAATATCAGGATTGTTAGTTTGACCGGAGGAAAAGTGACGTGGCTTCAGGCGCTGATCCGGAATATTCTTTTGATTATTCCCTTTGTTCTGGTCGTCGGTTACATCCTTGAAATCGTGATGTTGATCGCGAAAGGCCATCGTTTGGCGGATGGCTGGGCCAAAACACAGGTGCTCGAAGCTTAAGATTCAATCTTTTAAAATCCTCCCCCGTGAAAAATCTCATGGGGGAGGATTTTTTTTGTTCATTCGCGGATTCTGAAATTTTATAAAGTAGTTTTGACCGTCTGGCCTTCCCCGAAATCCTGTGTGCTATAATTGACTTTAGAGAGGAGATAGATGAAAAAGAAAAAGAAAGTTAGAAAAAAGTCTTCGCTCAACGAAGTGTTGTCCCTTTACGCCCAGGTCCTGGATTTGAGGAATCATCTGAAGGAGACCCTGGCGAAAAAGGTCCGGAACGAAGATCGAATCACAGATCTTGAAATTCACGTTAACCTTCTAACTCGTTTACTTACAACGCTTTGTATCGAAAGGTTTGGGTTTCGCGTCGCGACACTGAGGCGCCTTGTGAAACGCATTGAAAGCCAGGCTTTGCGGGATTCACAAATTTATGAACTCGAATTGCTTTACAAGAAGTCCTCTCTGACTCCCAAGAAAAAAGCTCCTCTCGCCAAAGAGAAACCGGAAGATCCGTGGCGTAAAATATCCTAAGTTGTTTCTAGGGGATAACTTGCGGAAAGTCCGATAAAATCAAATTTACAAATAAGTAGTATTTGATTAGAATTCCCAACTTCCAGTTTACTTATCAAAGGAGTTGTTGTGGCAAAAGCAAAGAAAAAGGCTTCAAAAGGAAAGCGGGCGGTAGGTGATTCAGGGGCCGCCCACCTTGTGATTGTCGAATCTCCGGCCAAGGCCAAGACGATCAATAAATTTCTCGGCAAAGATTACCAAGTAGAAGCTTCCATGGGCCATGTTCGCGACCTTCCCAAGAGCCGCATGGGAGTTGATCTTGAAAAGGATTTTACGCCCGAATACATCATCTCTCCTAAAAATATCAAGACGGCAAAGCGGCTTAAGGCTTCGGCGGCCGGCAAAAAATCTGTTTATTTGGCCACCGATCCGGATCGCGAAGGAGAAGCGATTAGCTGGCATTTGGCGCATATTTTCCGGGAACAGGATTCGAAGATTGATATCAAGCGGGTGGAATTTCACGAGATTACCCAGGAGGCCGTAGCGCGTGCCTTTGAGCGCCCTCGGGACATCGGAATGAATCTCGTTAACGCGCAACAAGCGCGACGAATTCTTGATCGCATCGTAGGTTACCAGTTGAGCCCACTTCTTTGGAAAAAGGTCGGCCGGGGGTTGAGCGCCGGTCGCGTCCAGTCCGTGGCGCTTCGGTTTATTGTTGACAGGGAACGTGAAATTCGAAAATTCGTTCCCCAGGAATATTGGACCCTTGATGCGAAATTTTCACCCCAGGAGGGGGATCATCAGGAAAAAATATTTCTTTCCAGGTTAGATCGCATCGGATCAGAAAAACCGGTTTTCCCCAATCAGGCTGAAGTGGAAAAAATCAAACAGGAGCTTTCGGTTTTGTCGTTCGAGGTTTCCAAAATTGACAAGACCGAAAGACGTCGCCGCCCTCAAGCGCCTTACACTACCAGCAAGCTTCAGCAGGAGTCGTATACCCGTATCGGATTTTCTTCCGTCAACACCATGCGAATTGCCCAAAAGCTCTATGAAGGCGTGGAGTTAGGAAACGAAGGAAGTGTCGGGTTGATCACTTACATGAGAACCGATTCAGTGAATATCGCGCCGACGGCTCGGCAGGAAGCGATTCAGTTTATTGGCGAAAAATTCGGAAAAGATTATCTTCCCTCTACCCCTCCGGTTTATAAATCCCGCAAAGGAGCCCAGGAGGCTCACGAGGCCATCCGCCCCACGTCGGTTTACCGGACGCCTGATTCTGTCAAAGAGTATCTTGCGGATGATGAGTTGAAACTTTATGAGTTGATCTGGAGAAAGTTTGTCGCTTCCCAGATGGTTCCGGCGATTGATGAAGTGACGGCCATCGTTATTCTCGGGGGAGACAAGTTCTGGTTTAAAACGACCGGAACCCGAAATATTTTCCCTGGGTTTACGGCCGCGTTTGGCGAGATCAAAACGGAAAAAGAAGTATCGAAAGAGTCCGGGGAGGAAGAGGCTCTTGAGGCCGGGGAGGTCCCCGTGCTGGAAGTCGGTCAAAAGTTGAATCTTCATGAGCTCTTTGCTGACCAACATTTCACGAAACCGCCGGCCCGTTTCAATGACGCAAGTCTCGTGAAGCTTCTTGAAGAAAAAGGCATCGGGCGCCCGAGTACTTATGCCCCGACGATTTCAACATTGCTGAACCGGGATTACTGCGAAAAGAAGGGCGGGGCGCTTATCCCGACGGAACTGGGAGAAATGATCACCGACCTTCTGGTGGAATATTTCCCCAAGGTACTCGAGGCTGAGTTTACGGCTCTGATGGAAGAGGGACTGGATGAGGTGGAAGAGGGGACGAGAGAGTGGAAAAAGGTGCTTTATGATTTTTACGGGCCCTTTAATGAGCTTTTGATCAAGGCCCGTGAAGAGATGAAAAATTTTAAGCGGGAACCTGTCCCGACGGAATTTAAATGCGATATCTGCGGTAAACAACTTTTGATCAAGTTCGGACGATTTGGGAAATTTCTTGCGTGTTCCGGGTTCCCGGATTGTAAATATACGAGGTCCATCCCGACAGGTTTTTTCTGCCCCGAGCCGGGGTGTGGCGGAGAACTCGTGAAGCGCAAGGCCAAGGGGAGACGCGCATTCTATGGTTGTTCCAACTATCCTCAATGCACTTATACGGTGCAACAGCTTCCCAAAAAAGGCGAAAACTCCGAGCCCTCCTCCGATCCGACCTCTCATCCCACCTGAAATTATGGCGACCGATCAGCGCGTTGAGGATTTTCTAGGGTTTCTTACCACGGAAAAAGGGGCTTCCATTCACACGGTAAAAAATTATGCCATTGACCTTCGCGAATTCGTGAAG
Organism: Candidatus Omnitrophica bacterium UBA1443; assembly: GCA_002329545.1. Taxonomy (GTDB): domain Bacteria; phylum Omnitrophota; class Omnitrophia; order Omnitrophales; family Aquincolibacteriaceae; genus UBA1443. Next base: position 23,346 of record DCTJ01000091.1, on the reverse strand, counting down.
TTTCTTTCTGAAAAAGATCTCGCGGAAATAACGTACCTGGACATTCGCTCCTTTCTGGCTTTTCTGAAAACACGGGAATACAGTAAAAGTTCCATCGCGAGAAAACTCGCCTGCCTGCGTTCTTTTTTCAAGTATCTGACTCGTGAAAACGTTTTGACGCAAAATCCCGCGGCGGGCATTGCCACTCCCAAAAAAGAAAAAAGACTTCCCGAGTTTCTTAATCCGGATGAGATCACCAAACTGTTGGAAGCGCCGGCCAAGGTGAGCTGGGAAGAAAAACGGGACAAGGCTATTCTCGAAATGCTCTACAGCTCGGGTTTTCGCGTGAGCGAGCTTGTGGGGCTGAATCATGATGATTGCGATCTTTTTGCGGGTTGGGTGAGGGTTCGGGGGAAAGGGAAAAAGGAGCGGATCGTACCGGTGGGACAAACCGCGATTTCCTGTCTTAAGCGGTACCTGGATGAAAAACCCCCCAAAGAACCGCAACACGCGATCAAAAAACCGCTATTTGTCAGCCGACTGGGCGGCCGGTTGACGGATCGTAGTATTCGGCGAATGATTTTGAAATACGTGAAACGAGTGGGTCTTGGGAAAGAAGTTTCGCCCCATATGCTGAGGCACTCTTTTGCCACTCACATGCTGGATCGGGGAGCGGATCTCAGGAGCGTTCAGGAACTTTTGGGCCACGCGAATCTTTCGACGACCCAGATTTACACGCACGTGACTACTCAGCGTCTTAAGGATGCCTATGCGACGGCACATCCAAGAGCTTAAGCGATCCGGACCGTGTTACGGAGGCGGGAAGTATTCATCATGGCGATGATATTTTTATATAACCTGGCTTTCCTAGTGTTTGGAATTTTTTATTTTCCGGTTTTTCTGGTGAAGATCAGACAGGCGGAAGACCCCAAGCGGCTTTGGCGGGAACGGTGGGGGAATCTTTCAGGAAACCGGGAAAAAAGTCCGGATTCCGGAAAAACAGTGTGGCTTCACGCGGTTAGTGTCGGAGAAGTTAATGCCGTCGAAAAATTTGTCCAAGAATTGCTGGAACGGGACCGGGATCTTGATGTTTTTCTCACGACGGTGACTCCCACGGGTCAGCGAATCGCGAAAAAAATGGAAGGTCCCCGGGTCCGGGTGGCCTACTTTCCGTTTGATATCACGTTTGTGGTCCGGCGTTTCCTGGATGAGATTCAGCCGGTGGCGGTTGTCCTCGCCGAAACTGAGATTTGGCCGAATCTCCTGATTGAGGTGAAGCGGCGGAATATTCCCGTGGGCGTTGTAAATGCGAGGTTGTCGGAACGGTCGTTTAAACGATATCGTGCCGCGGGTTTCCTTTTGTCCGGGCTCTGGAAGAAGATAGATTTTGTGCTCGCCCAGACACGGGAAGACGCCCGGCGATTTCGCGAATTGGGGGTTTTTGAAAAATCGGTTCGGGAGATGGGGAATATGAAGTTTGATCAGGTTGAGCTGGAGCGGGGCAAGAGCTTGTCGCCTGATTTGATCAGG
>DCTJ01000091.1:0-21806 GCA_002329545.1 Candidatus Omnitrophica bacterium UBA1443 | reverse complement strand
CGGGGAAGATCTTGTTTTGATAGCTGGCAGTACGCACCCGGGAGAAGAAAAAATTCTTGCGGATGTTTTTTTAGAACTTCGAAAGAGATTTCCCGCCCTCAAGATGATTGTGGCTCCCCGCCACATCGAACGTTCCGGAAGGCTGTTGAAGGATCTTTCCACGGGTTCGTGTCGAATTGTTTTGGCATCCCGAAAACCCGTGCCCGGAAGTTTTGATGTTTTGGTGCTGGACCAACTTGGCATTTTAAAAGAGCTGTATCAAATTGCGGATCTTGTGTTCATGGGCGGAAGCCTGGTTCCGCATGGCGGACAAAATCCGGTGGAAGCTGCACGCTTTGCCCGTGCCGTGATGCACGGACCGCATGTCTTTAATTTCAACATGATCTACCGCGAGCTCGGTCAGGGCGGCGGGGCTTTTCTTGTACGGGAACCGGGAGACCTAAAGGCTATGTCAGAGAAGTTTCTATCGGATCCGGCCCTGCGCCGTGAGGCGGGTGTGAAAGCGAATCAGATCGTCAATCGTCTTAAGGGAGCGAGCAAATGCCAGGCGGAATGGGTGGTGATGTTCCTCGCGTCCCGGATGGCATCAGAAAGGAAGAAAACAGATGGAAAATCTCAAGAACTATTTTCGGCTGGTGGCAGAGGGGAAATGCCGTGACGCGGCCTCTTTTTGCTTGTGTCCCCTGCTTAGTGTCGTGTCGTTCGTTTATGGGGTGGGGGTCAGGGGGTTGCGATGGGCGCATGAAAAAAAATATCTGAAACNNAACTGCCGTTCCCCGTCATTAGTGTCGGAAATCTCACCTGGGGTGGAACAGGAAAAACGCCGCTTGTGGAGTTCCTTGCCCGAAAAATTTCCGCGTTCCGAAAAACCCCGCTGATTCTCACGCGTGGATATAATCACGACGAGGTTGAAGAGTTTCGGCATCACATGCCAACGGTGGTCGTTGGTGTCGGCCGTGATCGAGTGAAGACGGCCCTGGGCATTGTGAAGGAAAAACGGGTGGACGTCGCGATTCTGGATGATGGGCTTCAGCAGGTGGCGGTCGAGCGGGACGTGGAGATTATTGTCGTTAACTCTCTTAACCCGTTTGGCAACCAGCACCTCATCCCGCGCGGTATTCTTCGTGAGCCCATGAGCGTTTTAAAAAGGGCGACGGTGGTCGTTCTGACCCACGTTAATCTCGTGCCCCCCGAACAGCTTAAGAGTCTTCGGGAGCAGGTCCAGAGCCTTTCGCCTCGAGCGCATTTTGTGGAAGCTTACATGGAACCTCTTTTTCTTTATCGCGCCAAGAATCGTTCGAGGGTTTCACTTGAAAAAATGCGACATAAAAAAGTCGCCACGTTTGCGGCAGTAGGCACCCCGCGCTCGTTTCAGCTGGTACTGCAACACGCTTCAATCAAGACTGTTCGAAATTTTGAGTTTCTGGATCACCATGAATATAAGGAATCGGAATTGAAGGAGATTAAGGAAATCAGCCGTTCGGCAGACGTCGACGAGATTATCACGACGGAAAAGGATTTTTACCGTTCCCGGGATTTAATCACGCAAGTCCTTAATCCCCTCGTGCTCGCGGCAAGGCTTCGAATTCGTTCCGGGGAGGAAATTTTGACGGATCGGTTGTTGCGTCTTTTGGGGATTAAACGTTAATGGAAAAAATTCTCGATTGGATCGCTTACGGGGTCGCGCGATCCCTGATTTTTCTTTTTGGAAGAATTCCCATCGAAACAAGCCTGGGGATCGGGGACGCGATCGGAAAAACTGTTTTTTATTTTTCGAAAAAACGGCGGGTCGCTTACGTTAATCTCAAAAACGCCCTGGGAACCCGATTATCTCCCCGGGAGCGATGGAAAACGGTTCGGGACCACTATGGGCATATCGGACAGAACATCGTGGAGGTGATGAGTTTCCCGAAGCTGACTCCCAGGCACATTGAAGATCATATCAAAATTCACCACCTGGAGCGCTTTGAGGACCTTGTAAAATCAGGACGGGGCGGCGTACTTCTCACCGGACACTTCGGTAACTGGGAGCTTCTCCAGGTTGTGGCCGGTTTACGCGGGACGCCCATTTATGTGCTTGCCCGTGACCAGAAATTTCCGAAGGTGAACGAGCTTCTTAACCAACTTCGTGAGACGCATGGGTCGGTGGCCGTCGGCCGCGGGGTCGGAGTTCGCGCCTTAATCAAGGCGCTTCGGGAGAAAAAAATGATCGGCGTTCTCGGGGACCAGTCTGCTGGAAAAACGGAAGGCATAATTCTTCCTTTTTTCGGGAAGAAGACGTCGGTTCCGACCGGCGCTTTTGAGCTTGCGATCCGGACCGACTCACTTTTGATGCCTTCGTATATGGTTCGAATCGATCGGTCGCGCCATGAAATTTTTGTCGAGGAAACACTTCAAGATGACCCTTCCGCGGATACTGAAACCAGAGTGAGATCACTGGCGCGCCAGTACCTTGATTCTCTGGAGCGTTTCATTAGCCAATACCCGGGACAGTGGCTCTGGGAGAACAAAAGGTGGAAATACAGCTGGTCCCGAAAAATCGTGATTCTTTCGGATGGAAAGGCCGGACATTTTAAGCAGTCGGATGTTGTCGCGGAGATGATGTCCTCTCTCACGGAATTTCACGGCAGGGCGGGGCTCGAATTTCAAACTGAAAAAATTCATATTGAATACCGTTCTTCCCTCCATCGCGCTCTTCTCTTTCTGATGGCGCCATTTCTGAAGCCGTGGATTCAGGGGCGAATTGAATGGCTCCGGATATTTTTAAAACCGCAATGTCACCAGGCGGTTGAAGAGGCGACCGCCGATTTTATCATTGCGGCGGGGTCCGGTTTGGCTCCCGTTCAGCAAATTCTCGCGAGGGAGACCGGAGCAAAAACCATTGTCATTATGAAACCCCCGTTTCCATATTCCTTGATGAACTATGATTTGGCCGTGGTTCCCGCGCACGATGACGGGATCCTTCCCAAGAATTCCACGCGGTGCGTCATTATGCCGAGCGGATACCGGCCTCCTGACCGCTCGGGGGATGCGGCGATCCTCAGGACCCAGCTTGGGGAAACGGGAAAGGCAAGGATTGCGGTGTTCCTCGGTGGCAAAACCCGCGGATTTGATATTACGGTCCCGGACGTGGAAAAGATAGCCATGATCCTCAGGCGAATTTGCCGGAAATCTGCCGAGTACATGCTGACGACTNNGGCGAACGAGTCGAATGACGGAGCAGTTTCTTAAAAGTGTGCTTGCCCAGGATCCCGCCTGCCGTTACCTTGTGATCGCGAATGAGGACAATCCTCCTTTTGCTGCGGGGGGGATGATGCAGCTCGCGGACCTTGTGATTGTGACGGAAGACAGCCTGGCGATGATTTCCGAAGCGGTGGGCGCGGGAAAAAAAGTGATCGTTTTGCATCTTGGAGAAGGTGAGCTTCCGGCCAAACACTACCGGTTTCATCAGATCCNNTGATCCTGATTCAGCGTGGCCTTGTCACGATGAGCGGCCTTGAAGATCTGGATAAAACCGTCGCTGAACTTATGAAGAAAGAAGTGCCTCCCATGCTGGATCGTGAACGAAACGCACTTTTGCAGAAACTCGGATCTCTGTTATAAAATGAGAACAAAAGAGCGCGTGCGGAATCAAGCGGGTTGTGTCATGTGCTTATCTTTATGATTTTGCGTTGAGGCGTTCCCGGATTTTTAGTCTAATACCGCGAGGGACGGTGGCTTTTTTGTAAATGAACCCAAAAACAGACAATATGGATTCAGAGACCGTGGTATGAAAATACTTCAATTGTTACCGGCGCTTGAGATCGGTGGTGTGGAACGCGGGGTGGTGGATATGGCCCGCTCTTTAAAAGAGGAAGGGCATGAGACCGTCGTTGTTTCTTCCGGCGGGACCCTGGTTGCCGAACTCCAACGCATGGGGGTCCCTCATTATGGGCTTCCGGTTCATCAAAAGTCGATCGTCTCTTTATTGCTGGTTGATCAGCTTGTAAAAATCATTGAGCGGGAGCGGATCGATATTGTTCATGCCCGAAGCCGGGTTCCCGCCTGGATCGGATGGCTGGCCTCTCGGAAAACAGGAATCCCTTTTATTACCACTTGTCATGGGCATTATTCCGTTCATCCGATGAGCTTTGTGATGGGGTACGGAAAGCGTGTGATTGTCATCTCCAACGCGATCGGACGAAGGATGATAGACGAGTTTCGAGTGCCTCAAGACCGGATCCGGCTGATTCCCCGAGGGGTTGATCTGTCTCAGTTTGTTTTTTCCCTGAAACGGTTTGAAGAAAAACCTAAACGGTTCCGGATTATTCACGTCGGACGTTTTTCGCCGAACAAAGGACAAGTGGAATTTCTTAAGGCGCTGCACCTTTTGAGAAGTCGGTTTCCCAACTTTGAAGCTTTAATCGTCGGCGCGGAAAATCGGGGCAGGACCCGGTATACGAAACTGATCCATCAAACGATAAAACAGTTTGGGCTCGATACTTGCGTGAAGGTGCTGGGGCCGTCGCGCGATATTCCGGGGCTTCTTGCCGAGTCGGATCTTCTCGTTCTTTCTTCTACCTTACCGGAGCCGTTTGGGAGAGTGATTATTGAGGCAGGGGCGGTCGGAATCCCCGTGGCCGCGACGTGGCTGGGGGGTGTCCCCGACATTATTGATCATGGCCGGCATGGTTATCTGTTCCCTCCGAAGAATGTCCCGGCAATGGCGGAGGCGATGCACGCGATGCTTACGGACCGCCCGTGGGCGAAGGAATGCGCGATCGCGCTTCGGAAAAAGATCGAGGAAAAATTCAATGTTGAACAGATGGTTAAAAAAACGCTGGAAGTGTATCTGGAGGTACGGAAGAAAAAAAAGATACTTGTGATCAAGCTTGGAGCCATGGGGGATCTGGTTTTGGTGGTGCCGAGTTTGAGAATGCTCAAAAACCGATACCCGGATTCTTCGATTTCGATTCTGGTGGATAAGAAACTTGCGCCCATCATCTCGAATTGTCCTTACCTGGACGATCTCATTTTGGTCGATAGAAAAAAACTCGGGAANNGGAGAATTTTGATATGTCAGTGGACCTTCACAATAACAAGTACACACATCTCCTGGCTTATCTGGGAGGGGTGGTCCAGCGATGCGGATTTGCGAGAGGGTTCTGGGGAAGACTTCTTAATCGGTCCGACAAGACATTTGGGCTCGCCGACACTCCGGTCCGTCATCAGTTTCGGGTGCTTGCCAAAGCGGGCGTCCAGGACTTTGAGGATGAACTCGAACTGTGGCCAAAGAAAGAGCGGATTGAAAAAGCGGAGCAAACGCTTCTTGCCCTGGATCTCAAGGCGGATACCAGGGTGATCGGATTTGTCATGGGATCGAGTCCGAAATGGCCGACCAAGCGATGGGATCCGCAGTTTTTTAAGAAGCTCGCTGAAAAAATTTTTGACCACTATGACGCGAGGATTCTTCTGCTGGGCTCGCCCGGAGAAGAAGGATTGGCGGATGTCTTTCGTGATTTTGATCCGGATCGTGTTGTGAATCTGATTGGAAAGACGACCCTTGAAGATCTCCCCGCTTTCTTTCAAAAACTTCATTTCGTGGTTTCCGGAGACACGGCGTTACTTCATGTCGCGGCGGCCATGCATGTTCCGACGGCCGCGATTTTTGGCCCGACGGATCCAAAACGCCACGTACCGCCATCCAGAAAAATCGCGATTTTCACGAAAAATTTACCCTGTCAACCGTGTTATCAGGGAAGGTGCAAGGAAAAAGAAATGATGGGCTGTCTGAACCATGTTACGGTGGATGAGGTTTTTGACGCGGCCCGGAGATTTCTGGATTTGTGAGATTTTGAAATAAAAAGTGAAATCAAGAGAAGGATTGGATGGTTTTGATTTTTAAAAGCGTGTTGAAACTCTCCTCTGGGTATCGGCTGAATTTATGAAAATACTAGTTGTGATGAAAAACTGGCTGGGTGACCTTTTGTTTCAGATGCCGGCGCTTGATCTGATCAAACAAAAATATCCTTCCGCGGAAATTTTTTGCGTAGCTCCGGAACGGTGNNCGGGAAATTCTGGAGGCGAATCCGGCAGTTTCGGGGTTTATCGCGTTTGATGAAAAATCCACCCACCGGTTCTGGTTTCACCGAATTGGGTTTGTTTTTCATCTGAGAAAACTGGGTCCCTGGCAGGAAGGATACCTTTTTCACCGTTCCCGTTCCCGCGCCGCTTTTCTTTGGCTCGCGGGTGTCAAAAAACGAATTGGGTTTGGGCGAGGGAGAAAGTTTTTTTTGACGGAATCGGTCAAGGAACCGGCGGAGAAACTTCATCAACTCGATTATTTCATGGAGCTTATGAAGGGCGCTGGTTACCAGGTCCCTGTCAGCCCGAAATACCGGTTCTATTTTCGGGAAGGAGATGAAGTTCAGGCTCTAAAAATTCTGAGACAGGAAGGTCTCGCGGAAGGGGCGAGGTACGTCTGTTTCCATCTGGGGGCGAATTGGGAACCCAAGCGGTGGCCCGTGTCTCACTTCGCGAAGCTTGCCGTTAAAATTTTCGGGAAGTGGGGTGTTCCCATCGTGGTTACGGGATCGGCGGGGGATAGGGCTATATTTGAAAATTTTCGGGCCGAAATCGGACGCTTGACGGGAAACGGGGAGCTCGATCCCGCAGTCGTGGATCTTGTCGGAAAAACGGCCCTTCGGATTTCCGCCTGGATTTATAAAAATGCCATGTGCCTGGTCACGGGTGACTCCGGGCCGATGCATATGGCATCAGGCGCTGGCGCGCGTGTCGTAGCCCTTTTTGGTCCCACGGATCCCCACTTGACTGGGCCCCGCGGAATTGGGGAGGATAGAGTTTTGCAGTATGTCCCCTCCGGGTATTCCATACCGTTTTTTGGGAAAGAGCTTCCTGAAGAAGGCTGGCTTTCAAAAATAACTCCCGAAGCAGTGTTTGAAGCGGTGGAACAACTGGGTGCGTTTCCACCTCAACCGAGACAAAATTTATGAAGAATCCCCGAAGTATCCTCGTTGTGACATTGAGTAATATCGGCGATGTGATATTGACGACTCCGGTGATGGCGGCGCTTCGCTTGAAATTTCCCGACGCAAAAATGACGGTGGTGGTTGGGCCCAAAGCGAAGCCTGTGCTTGAGAAAAGCGGCGATATTTCGCGGATTATTGTCTACGACAAAAAAGCAACCCTTCCCGGTAAGGTGGCATTTTTGCGTGAGCTTTGGAAAGATCGTTACGATATGGTAGTGGATCTTCGTAATACGGCAATCCCGTTCCTTGTTTTTGCCCGTAAAAGGAGCCCGCTTTTTCGCGCTTACACAAAGATCAACATGCGGGAGCGGCATCTTGAAGTGCTGAGAATGGCGGGGATAAGGAACGGGACGAAAGGCGAGGAAACTTTTTTTTCGGGAAATACCCGGTTGCCCAATTTTCAATTTTTCAGTTCAGCGGATGAACTTTCAGTTTTTTCTAAGCTGGGATCCATCGGAATTCAGGGAAAGTCAGGATGGATCCTTGTCGCGCCCGGGGCTGCGAGTGAACGCAAGCGGTGGCCGCCTGAGTTGTTTCGGGAGGTGGTGCGGAACCTTGTGTTGCGAACCCGCAAGGACGTTTTTCTCGTGGGCTCAAGGGACGAGCGTCCGATTGCTGAAGTCGTTGCCAGAGGGATGCCGGCTTCCGTCAAAATTCTGTCGGGTGAAACGTCACTGTCGGAAACGGCCTTTCTTGTCTCGAAAGCGTCACTGGTAATCTCCAATGACAGCGCGATCATGCATCTTGGGTTCGAAATAAAAACTCCCACGGTCGGAATTTTTGGCCCGACGGATCATGAAAAATACGGGCATGTTCATCCGAGTTTCAGGATCGCGCGGGAAAACCCCACACAGTGTCACTGTAATTCCCATCGTTTGCCTTATGCCGAACGCAGTTGTTTCCACGGCCTGACCCCCGAAAAAGTACTTTGTTTGTGCAATGAGCTTTTGAACCGGGATACTCCCGCCGCCCGGCCATCATGAAGAATATCACGCTTCCCGATTCTCCCCGTATCCTTGTGACAAGGACCGACCGGATCGGGGATCTTGTTCTTACGACTCCCGTTTTTAAGGCGCTTCGGGATCAATTTCCAAAAGCCTGGATCGCGGCGCTTGTTTTTATTGAGCATCGGGAAGTGGTTGAAGGAAATCCCTTTCTTGATGAAGTAATCCTTTATGACAAACAAGGTCTTGAAAAAAGCATTTGGGGCCAGCTTGGATTTGCGAGGCGAATCCGCAAAAAGAAATTTGATCTTGTCATCCATTGTCACGGTACGAACCGGATGCATCTTGTGGCATGGCTAGCGGGCATACCGGCGCGTATCGGTTATGATCGCCGCGCGCCATGGGCGCTAACTCACGTTAAAGAGTATGATAAAAAATTCGGAGAGAAACAGGAAGCTGAATACCTATTTGATCTGCTGGCCCCGCTTGGGATTACCAGACCTGAGGTTCTTGCGAGCTTTTTCCCCGTGACGGATCGCGCGAAACGATCCTTTGACCATCTGATGTTTCATCTCAAAATCCCACAAGGGAAACCATGGGTTATCCTGAGTCCTTCCGCCAGCGACGTGACGAAGATGTGGCCTGCCGGGAAATTTTCAGAGCTTGCCACGCGAATTCATCACGACATGGATGGAGTTATTATGGCAATTGGCTCTGCCAAGGACAGGGCGGTCGTGGAAAGCGTCAGAGAAAAAAGCAATGTGCCGATCATGGATCTTGGAGGCAGACTGACTCTCGGGATGTTGGCCGCTCTCTTGGAGAAATCCGCCATCCTGGTCTCTAACGATTCCGGACCGGTACACATTGCGTCCGCGGTGGGTTGTCCGGTCGTGTCTATTTTCGGGCGTTATGAGCCCGGGCTTGGGCCAAATCGATGGCGGCCTCTGGGCCGGAACTGCCGCGTTGTGGCTAGAGATATTTCCGAGGTTCCTTGTAGCGAAAGAAAGTTTACTTACATTGATGAAATTACCGTTGACGCGGTTTACGCGGCGGCACGAGATCTCTTGACCCGCCCGGTTTGACGGTGAGGGCCTTGTTGACACACGGGGTTTGAGCGGATTCGTGAAAGGGTAAGGCTGAATGAAAAATATCCGAAGTGTTTTAATTGTCCATCCTTATGGGATCGGGGATTTGCTTTTTGTAACGCCCGTTCTCAGGGCATTGCGTTTGCTACCCACGGTAGGAACGGTGGATCTTCTTCTGGGGTCCCGGACGAGAGAAGTGGTGGAGCACAATCCGCACGTCGACGAAATTTTTGTCCTTGATAAGGACAAACTGCGCCGCCAGACCCGTTTTGAAAATTTCCGTGAGCTTCTGGATTTGGGGCTAAAACTTCGTGCCAGACGGTATGATCTTCTCCTCGATTTTTCGCTCCGTCCCGAGAACGCCTTCTGGGCGTTTTTCTTTCTGGGGATTCCGAAACGCGCGGGGTTTGCCTACAAACGCCGCGGTATTTTTCATAATATCCGTTATCCGCTTCCTGAAGGTTATTCTCGACAACACGCCGCGGATTTTTACGCGGGGCTTGCGGAACTTGCCGGAATACCGGTTCGTGACCGGTTTCTAGAGTATTACTTTCCACCCCGGGAGAAAAGAGAAATTGAAATAAAAATAAAAGACCGGCTTGCCGGAATCGGAAAAAATTTTATTACCGTCAGTCCCGGAGGAGGAGATTCTTGGGGAAGGGAGGCTGTGTTTAAACGCTGGCCCGTCAAGTATTTTGCGGAGCTGATAGGACGCCTGCAGACGAAGCTTGGCTTCAAAGGAGTTTGTATCATAGGTGCCAGGTCCGAGGTTGAACTCTGCCAGGAGCTTAAAGATTCTTTGAGGATTCCATCGTTCATGCTGGCTGGAGAAACCTCTCTGGCGGAGACGGCCGCGATTCTGGAAATGAGTTCGCTTTTTATCGGAAATGACGGAGGCCTGGTTCATTTGGCTCGGGCTCTTGAAGTTCCTCTCGCCGCTTTTTATGGGCCCGTTCCCCCAGAAATTTACGGGCCTTATCCAGGATCTGAAAATGCAATCGCCCTTTTCAAGCGGGATCTTGCCTGCCGCCCCTGTTATCATAAATTTCGCTTCAAAAACGATTGCCCCACGATTGCCTGTCTGAAAACCCTGGCGCCTGAAGAGGCTTTCAAACAGATGGAGCCTTTGCTTCAAACGATAGCCCGAGGTTAAAATAAAATGCCAGAACGGCAAATGATCGGGATTGACGGGGATTTGTAGCGATTGCGATAACGGAAGTTTCGTGTTGCTTGGGATTACGAAAGATTGTGTAAAAATCCAGGATCTCGCGGGAAGAAATTCCCCGGTCCGTAATGAGCTTTGACCATTTTTTGAAACGGAGACGCGATGAAATTCAGATTTAATATTTGCCTGGGAGTAGGAGTTCTGTTTTTTTGTTTGCTCACGATGGGAGTTCACGCCCGTGATCCCGAAAAAATCTTTGTGGCTTCCGAAAAACCATTTGGCACGTTTCCCCTCGGGGAGAAGATCAAATTTAAAGTGACTTACGCGGGGATTACCGTGGGTGAAGCCGAATCCTGGGTCAAGGAGATTGTCCGGATCAACGGCCGCGATGCCTATCACATCGAGATTAATATCCGCTCTAAATTTGTACTGGACTGGATCTACAAAGTTCGCGACACACACCACTCTTACGTTGATGTTGAAAAACTGCATTCGCTACGCTACGAAAAGGTCCTTCACGAAGGACGTTACTGGACGGACGAGGTCATGGAATATGATCCGTCAAAAAACGTGGGAAGATTTTTTTCCAAAAAAGACAACAGCCGCAAAGAAATGTTGATTCCAAAGAATGTCCAGGATCAGATTTCGTGCGGATATTACTATCGGACGCTGGATGTTAAGCCGGGGACCAAAGCGGTTATTCCCGTGAACGCGGATGAGAAGAACTGGGATCTCGAGGTTTTGGCGCATAACGTTGCGGAAATGAAGATTGACGGAATGGGCATTTTTCAAGCCCTCGAGGTAGAACCCATCATTATGTTTGAGGGTTTTTTTGTGCGACGCGGGAAAGTTCGCGGCTGGATGAGTATGGATGAGCGGCGGATTCCCCTGAAGCTTAAAGTAAAGGTGCCCGTTTTGGGAGATGTGACCGCGACAATCGTTGACTATCAACCCTGAGCTGGCGGAGCTGATTTTGCGGAATTAGTTTTTGGGTTCCATCTTTCGGTCGCTTGGGTAGTGGCGGGATGGCAGTTTTTATGAGACAACCTTCAGCAAAAAAATAGTACCCCTGGAGTTTTTTTTCTCTATAATCGGCGCTTCAGAGAAAAAGAAAGGGATTAGAGAAATATGCCTACATACGAATACGAGTGCAGTGCCTGCGGGCACCAATTTGAAAAATTTCAGACAATGAACGACCAGCCGATCCGGAAATGTCCGGCCTGCGGGAAAAAAAAGGTTCAACGTATGATCTCGGGCGGGGCCGGAGTTCTGTTCAAGGGAAGCGGATTTTATCAGACGGATTATCGCTCCCAAGGGTACAAGGAATCCGCAAAGAAAGACAAGTCACAGGCTTCAGCTCCGACTTGTTCTGGTGCCTGCAATTCGTGCCCGGCAAAAAGCTAGCGGCCGGTCATTTCAAAAACGCAAACGATCTCGTGATTCGCCGCAGTCAATAGATTACGAAGATTTCAAACCGGGCCGGTGTGCGCGGTTTATGGGGCGTTCTGCGACAAAAACAGGGAGGCGTGATGCGGGCGGTGGTGAAGAATACGGGTTTTGATAATCTCAAATATCTCAATGAGCAGTCGGCTGCCATCCTGGAACGTATTGAGCGATTTAGCGATAAGCTCTACCTTGAATTCGGGGGGAAGATGATCGGTGATTATCACGCGATGCGGGTCCTCCCGGGTTTTGATCCTAACGTGAAAATGCGGCTTCTTCACAAGCTTCGCGACAAGGCTGAAATTGTCATGTGTATTCACGCGGGTGATATTGAGCGGCGGAAAATGCGGGCGGATTTCGGAATCACGTATGACGCCGATATATTCCGCATGATCGATGAGTATCGCGGGTGGGAGCTTGATGTGGCGGCGGTCGTTATTACGCGTTTCGCGGAACAGCCTGCCGCTAAAATTTTTAAAAACAAACTTGAACGGCGCGGGATCAGGACCTACACGCACCGGTTTACCAAGGGTTATCCAACCGACGTGGATACGATCGTAAGCGATGAGGGGTACGGCGCCAACGAGTACATTGTGACGAAGAAGCCGCTTGTCATCGTTTCAGGCCCGGGCCCCGGTAGCGGCAAACTGGCGACTTGTCTGTCCCAGCTTTATCATGACCACAAGCAGGGCCTCGCGAGCGGCTACGCGAAATTCGAAACTTTTCCGATTTGGAATATTCCCCTGAAACATCCCGTGAATGTCGCGTATGAGGCGGCAACGGCGGATCTCATGGATTTTAACATGATTGATCCGTTCCATCTTGAGATGTACAAGCAAACAACCGTCAATTACAATCGCGACGTTGAAGTGTTCCCCGTTCTTAAACGAATTTTGAAAAAGATTACGGGGGGTGAGTCTTATTACGAATCCCCGACGGATATGGGCGTCAATCGCGTGGGATTTGGAATTGTGAACGATGAGATTGTGAGAAAAGCCGCCGTGCAAGAGGTGATCGCGCGATATTTCCAATGCGCTTGTGATTACCGGATGGGCTATGTGGAAAAAGAGGCCGTCGAGAAAACCGGTCTTTTAATGGAGGATCTCGAGGTGAAACCCGAACACCGGCCCGTGGTGGAGCCGGCGCGCCAGGCGGCCAAGGAGGCGCAGAAAAAAGGGAAAGGAAATCAGGGGATTTACTGCGGCGCGGCGCTTGAATTGTCCGACGGAACGATTGTGACCGGAAAGAATACTCCGCTGATGCACGCGGCTTCGAGCGCGGTGTTGAATGCCGTCAAGGCCATTGCCGGTCTGCCGGAAGATATCCATATTTTGTCGCCCAATGTTATCCAGTCGATCGGAGAGCTTAAGCAGGATGTGTTTGGGAGTAAAGCCGTCAGTCTTGATCTGGAGGAAATTCTTATCGCCCTGAGTATGAGTGCCACCACGAATCCGACCGCGCAAAAAGCCATGGAGAGTTTGACGGCTTTGCGGGACCAGCCGATGCACATTACCCATATTCCAACGCCAGGAGATGAGAAAGCCCTTCGAAAGCTCCGGATTCACTTTACGAGCGATCCTGAATTCGCTACCCAAAACCTTTACGACGGATAAAAAACCGCTCATTTTCCATTCCTTTTTCGGCGGGTACTTGATCGGCAGGGTGGATTAGCCGGCTAATTCTTGGTTGCCAATCAGAATGTAGTAAATTTGTCGATTCTCTACAGATTTTAAAAGTGGAAACGTATAGCAATTTATAGCATTCTGATTGTTGTCCCGCCTTTTGGAACCCCACGATTTGACTAGACATTTTAAAGTGTTAACCTTTGGGGCGAAGTACATTTAAAAAGAATTTACTATTGTCAAGGGGTTGGCTAAATGCGGAAACTATCTCAGTACAAGGGTAAAAAAGGGACGGCAATCAAGAGCATCGCAATGTCCGTTGCGGTGCTCTTCCTTTTTACTGATATCCTCTTTTTCCCTTCACAGGCCCTCGGCCAAATACCCACATCACCCATAGTTCAGGGAGGGGAGAGCCTTGCCGGATTTCAGAGCCAACCCCTTTATGAAGACGGCTGGCTCCCTCCCGAACTGGGTTCTATCAACGAAGTTTATCGAGCCCCGAAGAACGGGGAGCAGGCGGCAGGTTCTGGTAAAGACGAATCGGATAACGCGAGCGGTCAGCGTTCATCATTAACTATTCCTCGAAGTGACCGTATGATGGTGTTTATCCAGGATGCTCACGATTCACTTGAAGGGCAGGAAAATATCGCGAAGATCATTCGCCTGCTTACGGAACGTTACGGAGTCGCGACTGTATTTCAGGAAGGATATGAGGGGCCAGTCCCGACGGATGACCTTTTTGGATTCATAGAAGATTCGGTCCTGAAAGAAAAAATTTCCTACTTTTTTCTGGATAAGCTTCGGTTACGGGGCGCGGAGTACGCGCACATTAATCGGCAAAGCGGATTAACCCACGGGCGACAGTCCACGGACCTCAGCCAAGTCGCGCACTCAATCAGTGGGGCACGAACCACGGATCGGGGACTGGGCTGGACGCTCATCGGTGCCGACAGCCTCAAGCTTCATCGAGAAAACATCGGTCAGTACCGGCTATCCGCGGAGAAAAAAGAAACCATTGAACGGGATCTCGGCACGATTGAGAAAGAATTAAAACTTCTCGTCACCCGCCGGTTTCCGAAGAGATTCAGGGAATGGATGAAGGTCAAGGAACAGTTCGCCGCGAAGAAACTGGATCTGTTCACGTATCTGGAACGAACGCTTCCCCTCTTGTCACACGTTGAACGTCAGGCGATGGACGAAAAACAGGCGGACCCTAACGCTAATCACTTACCGCCTACCGTTGACGCGGCTACGCCTTTACTTCAGTTTGTTTTGGAGGCTGTCAGTTCAAATAGCGCCGTCGTTTTGGAGAAGGCCAAGCATATTGATGCCCGAGAGGTGTTTGCTGAGCTCCTGAAGCTGGAGCGGATGATAGCGGAAACTTGTCTGGCGGATAAAGGCAGAACCCGTCACTCTGGGGCGCGGAGCGGGATGGCGGATCTGAACGCTGATCTTCAACTTTATCATCATTACCAAACCATTCAGCTTTTAAAACGCCTCAACAATCTTGAAGTGACACAAGAGGAGTACGCGGCGCTTTTGGTACGACATCCATCGTCCGGCGTCCGGCGGGACGAGCTGTTGACGAGGGCCCCGCACCATCTCGAGGTAAGTACCCAGCGCCTCGCGGAATTCATCCATTCGCAAACAAAAAAACCGCTCGTCTTGTCAAAACAATGGGAGCGGAACATTCAGGACGCGGTCAAATTTTACGAGATTGCCCTTCAGCGAGATGACGCATTATCAGCCGCGCTCGGCGAATATTTTCAAGATGACCAGCGCGCTCAACATTCACAATGGTCCAGCGTGGCGCCGGCGATTTTGGTGTATGGCGGATTCCATAAGGAGAACATCAAACGTATCCTTGAGGCAAAAGGCATCTCCTATGTCGTTGTAAGCCCCAGGATTACCCGATCCAGCCCTCGCCATGAAGCGTATTACAAACAGCTGATGACGGAAGGGTTTCATAAATTCGAACTTCCTTTCCTGTTACACACTGCCGCCAGCCAGCCGACTCTCCTGAATTTGGATCCCCGGGTCGCTCGCGCCGAAATCCGCGCTGTTTATGAGGCCGCGATACGTTATCCCGATTATCCCGAAACGTGGGATCGGTATTTAAATTCAACGGGTCCCGGAAGCATTGCCAGCGAGATGAGCCCGGGGGGCGAAAACCTTCCAGAAGTCAGTCGACGATCCGAAGTTCGGGGCGAAGCTGATGGTAAAAAACGAAAATCAAATTCTCAAATGAGCTGGCGAAGTTTTCTCAAGATGGGGCTACTGTTTTTCGCAACAGGTTGGTTCTCAATGGCTCACACAGGGATCGCCCAGCCTTCGGTAAAGAGAGCGATTTTTCAGCAACCCTCCTCGGTGGAGTGGACGATTTTTCGTCAAGGTAACTGGACTGTGCTTGGCGCGCGGGATACTGGCCCAGCTTCGGCGAAGATCCGCACTTCAGCCGGGTCGCCTTCTGAAATTAAAATTGTGAATGGCCGGCACCAGATTTTTTCGGTCAAAGGCAATGGATTTCTGAGAGGAACGCTTCCCGGGATGGATTGGGGTACAAGTTTTGTCCTGCCGGGCTACTGGAGCCAGGGACGTTATTTCCATAATCCCAGGATTACTCGCGCCAGTTTTGATCTTAATGAAAAAGGTGAACTTCGCCTGAAAGGGGCTTTTGAAGATCAAAATGGAAATTTTGTGGCGGATGATTTTGAAATTGTTTTTTCAATGGCTCCCCAGGGGGAAGCTACCATGAAGGTTTCGTTTACTGTGAAGGCTAAAAAAGATTTTGCCCTGGACCCGGAGCGGCTCAGGAATCATGATGGATTCAGGATCGCGCAGTTTAGCTCCATGAATGTCGGAACCGAGCACGACGCGGATATGGCTGAATATGAAGACAAGACGGGTGAGAGGCATGAAATAAAACTGAAAAATAAAAACCAGTTTATTTTCCACAACCCGCGGCCGCTCGGTTCGGAAAGAACCTTTTATCTTAAAAACAAAAACCCCGTGCCCGGGCGTAATAATCCCACGACTTATATCCGGCTGGCTGAGTCCATGGATCCTTCGCAATTTACTCCGCAAGGGTGGATCACTGAATCGAAGGATGTCAATGACGACGATGTCGGCGGCTGGATTCATTATGGTGCCGTGAAAACCGGCTACCGGAGAGGCGAAACGATTGGCCGTTTCGAGTTTGTTCTGGGAATTGCTCCCAACCGCTCGGAAACGAGAACCCAGGCCGGGAAAATGGATGAGGGGGATTCTGCCTTGACTGTGAACAGAATCCAGGGGCAGGAAACGACCCAGCCACCGACCCTTGCAGAAACTCACTCCGGAATGAAGGCTGTTACGCCCAAAAATACAAGCACGGCTCGTCACTGGTATTTTTTAAACCAACTGTTCAGGACCTTATTTTTCAAAAAAGTTCTTGGGCTTGATTTTTCGCAAGGGGAGCACAGGGTTGTGGATGTCGGGGTTGGTGCGTTACCTGTGACGACCGTTGAGATGGCGGAAAGATTTCAGAGAGAAATTCCCGAGGCAATCAGTAGCGGCAGGATCGAAATGATCGGGATCGAGATCCCCGAGGCGGTTCCCTACGCGCATATTACGGCGGAAGGGTTGGTGGATAAATTTATGTTTCGATTTAGTGAAAGCCCTACGGAAGAGTCTTTTCGCAGGTGGGACCTCAAAGCTATCACGCTGACGATCAATGAAAAAAAGGAAGTGATGGGAGCGTTTGCGAGTTTTGATTCGGGAAGTGGAATCCATTACAGAGATATAGCGGTCCGCCAGGGGATTCCTTATCTGAATTTGGGGCGGTTCTATAAGGGACGGCAGGGAGGTTTGCTTGAAGAGATGGTCGAATTTTTGGGTCCTGAGAAAATCCGTTACGCACTGTCGCAGGGAGTGACCGGGACTTTTGATGGTATTTCCGTGGAGCTGGATCCTGTGCGTAACATGCTTGAAAAGGCGGGTGTAAGGCTTGTCGTGACAGACGATCCCTGGTGCGCGGGGGTACGGGATGTTCGGCTGATGACCGTGTTTAATGTTATCCAGCATATTCCACAGGGGGAGAGACTTCCTTTTCTTGAAAAACTGGCCCAATCACTTAAAAAGGGGAAGGCCGATGAGGACGGGAAGTTGATTGAAATGGGGGGGATCCTTGCCGTCAAGGGAGGACGTCCGGACGGAACCCCATCGTTTTCCGAGGTTTATTACACTAATGTGAACGGCAAGTTGTTTGAAATTGGAGCGACTCGACTCGATTTTAATCACGCGGTGATGTCGGGACAGAAGCTGGAAGGATTCCTGGTTGACCTTGAAGCCAGAAAACTTGAGCCGGTTTGGATTCCTGCGGACGGAGCTGATACTTCACGGTCTGAAATTCGCGCGCAGCAAGAATCTCGGGACAAGGGCGAGTTTATCACATCACTTGCCAATGCTTCTCTCCAACTCGCCCGGCATCTTCACGATAACAAATTCCACGCGGTGCTTGCGTCCGGCGACAGCGCGGAGATTCCCCTTCGGCTTGTAACGACGGCCTGGCAAACCCTCTATCCTGACGAGTCATTTCCTGTGCAGTTTGTTTTTGATGGACAGGAAAATAACAGGCTTTATCGCGATTGGGCGGCTGTACGTGCTTTTGGTGCGGACAGGCCGGAGGATCAGAAGAGGTTTTGGGAACAGGCGAAAAATCTTATCAATGGGAAAGGGTCTTTGGACGGGGAAAGGCAGCTAATTGATTTAAAAGAGGAAAAACTTGTTTTCATTGATACTTTAATGTCGACTGGCTTCAAGACGGGAATGTTAAAAATGATTTTCGGGAATTTGGGGTTTAAAAATATTTCATATGCGATTCTTTGGGCCTCCGACCTACAAATTCTTCGGGTTCTTCACCCGGATGTTTTTGTGGCAGAGCCTAATCGCGGAAAAATCGATGAACTGGAGGATCTGGATCATGATCTCTCGATCCTTCGAAAGAATGAGCCCGCGCGGGTCAAACTGACGATGGAAGAGATTCAGGAAACCCTTACTTTTGTCCAAAAGGCTATTACGAGTAGAGGTTTGTCTCTCCGTTCGGAAATTCGTTCATCGCTTGACGATCATCCGGAAGGCGTTCTCCAGACTGAAAATCAGGAAGGTCCTCAGGCGGGGTCTGACACATTTCAGATTTCGAAAGATCCGGACTTTCCGAAAATTTTTGGTCAAGTGAAAACGCTATTAAAATCCCACAAAATCCCCGAACGGTATTCCGGAGATGAAAATATAAGATCCCTTTTAACGGTAGTTCTGGATCCAGGGATCTCTGATAACGACAAACAGGACAAGATGCGCGAATGTCTGCCCGGCCTTGCCCGAAAGTCGCTTGGCGACCTTTACCGTCAAATTGTGGAAATTGGCTTTCCACTTTCCGTGAAGGTGATGACGGACCATGATTTGATACAACGGTTAGATGAATTTTTCCTAAGGCCAGCCCGGCAAGCATACGAGCAGGGAAAACTGGAGCGTGCCGGACAGTTGCTGGAGATTATTCTATCCGTTAATGACAAGGCCCGTTCCGAAACCTCAGATCCTTTCCTTCTGGCGTTATTTGAAGAAGCCCAAAAGATTGAATCAAGTCTGCAAAAAATCAGGGCATGGCTCGCCCAGCGGATAATAGAGGACAAAGGCGAAAAGGTGATTCGGCTAACGGACCTTCCGGCTACGCTCCTGGAATGGGAGGCTTTTACTCAGGAGGAACGTGAAATTATTCAACGGACTCGCGCGAATGGAGAGAAATTAAAATGGATCGAAAAAATGCACAATGTCCTGATTAAACCTGTGGGCAACCGGGTACGGAGGATCAATAACCTTCAGAGATTCATTGTTCAGAGCCGGACTTCTTTGAAAAAGCAACTTGTGATGACTGGCATGATTGTTACCAATTGGCTCTTCGACATTTTCTTCATTTATCCCCTCGTGAAAATACCGACCATTGTCGGGACTATCTGGCTGATGAAGGTTGTTGGTTTGGGGATGTGGCAGGTGGCTATTCTCGTCGGCTCGACGGTTCTTGTTTTTATGGAAGGGGGGTTGGTGAGGCTTTTTATCATTTACCCTTTTTTTAAACTGGTTTGGCCGAAACTGCTCCGTATCAATCTGAAAGGTTTGATAGTTAACTTCGTCCCTTCGGGGCCAGGTAATTTTGCGCCGTTTCTTTTTTTCAACCCTGCTTTGGGGATCGATATGCCCCTGGCGCTTAAAGAGCGGTATTTTCTTTCGGGGCAGGTTGAAAGGATGCTTGCTTATTACCCGGGGATTGCTGAAGAAATCATTGTCGACATTACAGAAGCTATCTACCAAGCCCAACTTCAATTCGGAGATTCGTTTAACTATCGCCGGTTTAAGATTCGCAGGGTCAAAGAAGAATATATCCAGGAAGGCGAAGAAAGTAAGGACCAACTCATTTCATATATCAAAAGAGAGGATCTCAGCAGCCACTTTCCATTTCGTGTCAAATTAAAGGATCGCTTTTTTCGATGGGTGGGTTTTCCTGCCCAGGGATATCACAAGGGGACGAGACCCACGCTTCTTATAGGAGACACCCAACAACTTAAAAAAATAAAGCAACTTCTAAAGAATGATGGTCTTTCGGAGAAACAGTTGNNGCTGGATCTGACAAAGTATTTTCAGAAAATTGCCGTTTCCAGGAAGACTGTCTTTTCGAGGAAGAAACCGTTGGCAGGTAAATTTATTCAACCAATGTTTCCGCCCCCCAAGAAAAATACGCATCGATCCCCCAAGGGTCAATCGAAAAAACCCGCTCAAAATCTTAAAGGACTTAAGAGTGTTCGTTCGGGGGGAGATAAGAAAAATCGCAGTGAGCTCCGACAGACGTCTCATCAGGAAAATCAAGTCCCCGACGTGACGTGGGAAGAGCTAGAGCAACAAGGATACGGCCTCGATTTTAACCGAGAGCAGGTGAAGGGAAAAAATTTTTATAAGTGGGTGGGTGGGCTGAAAAAAGACGGAAGGATAATCAAGGGTTCTAGTTTTACTCTGCAGGTTTTTCCCAGGTATCGGTTGCTTTGTATTGAATCGTTTTTCCCGGCTTTCCCTATCAACGATATGAACGGAAAAGGTCGCGCCCTTTTGCGCAAGTTGCTGACATTCGAAGATTACACAGGGTTTTCAGTGGTGAGCTTCGCGACCGGAAAGTTCCCGGCATCCCTCGCAAAGATGAAAGAGCTTCACCCTGTGGTGGACTTAACAGAAGCCCCTTGGCCTGTTTTACTCACTGAATCTTCGGATCCTGAAATTCGAAGGAAAATAGAATCGCTTTACGACCGGATGATAGGCATCCACGCCCCTTTTGCCGAGAGGAAAGAAGTGCTGGGCGCTTTAGATGAGGCCACTTTTATCGGGGAAGTGACGGCCTCGTTTTACGGGTTACCCGCGGCAAGAGAAGAAACCCAGGGCCGATCCGTGCCACGCAATTCGGTGGAAAGCTTCGATGCTTTATCTGACCGGGAACGAATGCAGGTCATTATTGATGCGATGAAGGAGTTCTGGCATGTGGGAGCTCTCGCGGGAAATACAATCAGGGAGCCCTCCCCTTCCAATATTCAAATGATCGAAGATCTTGTTCGCCACTTTGATATTGGAACCGGACGCAAAAAGATTTTAGAAACAACCGGATTCGGCGATGGCCTCACGGCGGCAATCTTAGCTGTGGCAACGGATGCGGACGTTGTGGGCATCGAACCGGATCCTGCCCGCTTCAAGATCGGAAAGGCTTTTCTGGAATTTTTAGAATTCAAAGGGATCGAACTTCCGAATCTCCGGCTTTTACAGGAAAATCTTCTTGATCACGAGATCAATGATTACGATCTCATTTATTTCGATTACGCACCCCCCGTGGGCGGTCGGGAAAGCTTTCCCCAAAAAGTGCTCACAAAAATGGAAAAAAGCCTTAAAGCCGGAAGTGTTTTTGTCGCTCCGAGGCTGGGTAGTGAAGATCCTTCAAGGATCCTTGATGTTGAGGCTCGCATTGTTCGTGAGTTTACCGCGGGGTCCGGGCTTCTCGCCCATCGGTATGACCGATTGGGGAAAATATCAACATCGGTATTTTGGAAAAAAGAAAATATGAACTGGGGTGAGGTTCCAGGGCGTTCGGAAGTACGGTCAGACATCGAAACCGCAGACAGGGATTTTGCCCGGCAGTTCAGAAAGCTGGATTCTGCAAGGGATGAGGATTCGAAAGTTTTGATGGCTGTGCGTGAAGCCATGAATCAACTGCCGGTTTTTGGGAAAAGTGAGACTGGGCCGTTTGGTATTTCAAGAGCGGATAAGATGATCTTGATGAATAGCGACACGGATTTGGGAACTTTTCAAAAGCAGGTGAGTCGCTATTTTGCGGAAGATGAAAACAGCCGATTGCGTTATCCCGAAATGATGTCGTGGATCAGGGATCGATTGGATAGTGCCCGGGAAGAAGAGGCGCAGACGAGGCGGTTTTCCATGGAAAGTAGCCATGA
>DCTJ01000098.1:2636-6697 GCA_002329545.1 Candidatus Omnitrophica bacterium UBA1443 | reverse complement strand
CTCAAAAGCCCATCGCGCGAACTTGACGACCACATAATCCCCGCTAGGCTTGTACTTGTCGAGAGTTCCACTCCGCCAATAGGGAATCTCATCCAGGGTCAATCCCGCCGCCAAACGGGTCGAGACCATCGCGATCGGAAATCCCGTCGCTTTGGAAGCAAGGGCCGAGGAACGTGACGTGCGCGGATTAATCTCAATGACGACAATTCGACCGTCCTTTTTATTATGCGCGAACTGAACGTTGGTCCCCCCCACCACTCCGATCGCTTCCACAATCTTGTGGGCATATTCCTGGAGTTTCTTCTGGATCTCGGCCGACACGGTCAGCATCGGGGCGACGCAAAAGCTGTCACCCGTGTGAACCCCCATGGAATCCACATTTTCGATAAAACAAACCGTGATTTTCTGATTTTTTGAATCGCGCACCACTTCAAGCTCCAATTCCTCCCATCCAATCACCGCCTCTTCAATGAGCACCTGCCGCGCGATGCTAAGGGTCAATCCCCGCAAGGCAATCACCCGAAGATCTTCGACGTTATAAGCAATCCCTCCACCGGTACCGCCCATCGTATACGCCGGACGAACCACGACCGGATAGCCAATTTTTTGCGCGATCTGTTCGCATTCTTCAATCGAATTGGCCGTCGCCGACTGGGGGACCGGAATTCCGATCTGGGCCATCGTCGCTTTAAAAACCTCACGATCCTCTCCCCGCTCGATGGCATCCGCTTTCACCCCGATAATTTGAACCGCGTACTTTTCCAATACTCCGCTTTTGTAAAGCGCCGAGGACAGGTTCAGGCCCGTCTGGCCGCCAAGATTGGGCAAAAGAGCGTCGGGCCGTTCTAGGGCGATAATTTTTTCAAGCGTTTCGACCGTCAAAGGTTCAATGTAAGTTTTATCCGCCATTTCAGGGTCGGTCATAATCGTCGCCGGATTAGAATTAACAAGCACAATTTCGTAGCCTTCCTTGCGGNNACAGGCCTGGCCGATAATGATCGGACCTGAACCAATAATCAGAATTTTCTTAATATCTTTTCGCCGCGGCATATTTTCCCTCGTTCTCTTTATCCTGCGTGTTCAAATAAGTTGATAAAAACTGTTCAAAAGATAATCGCCATCGTTTGCGCGGACGCCCATCCTCTGGATTCTGGGGATATCGCACTACCCCGGAATAAAACTCGCCCGTCATCTTGGAGCGATAATGACTCACCGTGGGGCTAGCTCTTTAACAACCAATCCTTCGGGCCATACCCGGGAAGATTCCGCGTCTTTAAAGGGTATACTGAAAACCTTTGACGAACGTGTGGAGGACTTTCCCCTTGAGTTTTTTTCCAAAGAAACATGAATTCATCGACTTTGAATAAATATCTTTTTGTTCAAAGCACCATTCCAGATCCAAATCCACCAGGATAAAATTGGCATGGTCTCCGGCCTTGAGCCTCCCCAAGTTTGTTTTCTTCAGAATTTCACTCGGGACCACGCTTAATTTTCTGATCACATCCCCAATTTTCCACTTTCGCCCGTGATAGAGCTCTGTCATCACGACCCCAAAGGCCGATTCAAGACCGATGGTTCCGAACGGCGCCTTTTCAATATCCAGATCTTTTTCTTCAAGAGCGTGCGGCGCGTGATCCGTCGCGATCGCGTCAATCGTCCCGTCTTCAAGTCCCTTGATCACCGCCAGGCGATCCTCTTCGGCGCGAAGCGGCGGGTTCATTTTGTAAAAAGTATCGTATTTCACAAACTCCGTGTCCGTCAGAGCAATGTGATGCGGCGTGGCTTCGGCAGTCACGGAAAGTCCTTCGGCCTTCGCGCGCCGGATCATGTCCACCGCTCCCCGCGTGGACACGTGCTGGACATGAAGATGGCATTGACACAACCGGGTCAATTCAATGTCACGGGCCGTGGCAATGTCTTCAGAGGCATTCGGGCGCCCCCGGAGTCCCAACTTCGTTGAGACAATCCCTTCATTCATCACACCATTCAGGGAAATGGTCGGATCTTCGGCATGGGTCATGACCGGAAGCCCGTAAGTAGCGGCGTACTCATAAGCCCTGCGCGCCACCCCGGAATCCACAACCCAGTTCCCGTCGTCCGTTACGGCCACCGCCCCCGCGGCTTTCATCTCGGCCATTTCCGATATTTTTTTCCCTTCGCGCCCCTGGGTCAGGGTCCCTGCCGGCAAAAGGTTGAAGTTGAGAAGATTCGCGCGCTCCATCTGGTACTTCACCACTTGGGCATTGTCACAAGCCGGCCTGGTGTTCGGCATCGCGACACAAGCCACAAATCCTCCGGCAATCGCCGCTTGGACCCCGCTTTCGATGGTTTCCTTGTGTTCATAGCCCGGCTCCCGAAAATGCACGTGCAAATCCACCAGCCCCGGCATCAGGCAAAGCCCCTTCGCTTCCATCGTTTCGGCATCATCCGACTGGAGATTTTTTCCCCATTTGACGATTTTGCGGCTCTGAACATGAAGGTCCATGACTTCGTCGATCGAATTGACCGGATCAATAATCCGCGCGTTCTTGATCAGAAGATTTTTAAGCGACTGTCCGTTCAGCTTATTCATTTTTCAATGCCCCGCTAAGAAGGTAGAGCACCGCCATACGCACCGCGATACCGTTCGTGACCTGTTTGAGAATGTAGGACTGGGAACTATCCGCCAGCGCTCCTTCAATTTCTACGCCGCGATTGACCGGCCCCGGATGCATAAGAATGGCGTCCGGCTTCGCGCGCTTAAAAAGTTGCAAAGTGAGGCCAAAGGTGCTTGCGTACTCGCGGATACTTGGAAAAAGCGTTTCGTTTTGTCGTTCCATCTGAATTCGAAGAAGCGTCACGGCGTCCGCATCGTCTATCGCTTTTTTAACGTCGTGGACCACTTTCACACCCAGTTCTTCAATACCCCAGGGGATCAACGTTTTAGGACCGCAAATCACAACTTCGGCGCCCAATTTAGTCAAACCCCAGACATTGGAACGGGCCACTCGCGAGTGCAGGATATCCCCGACAAAAACAACCTTCAGTCCCTTGATCTTTCCTTTAATCTCGCGAAGCGTGAAAATATCCAGAAGCCCCTGGGTCGGATGCTCATTAATTCCATCACCGGCATTAACAATTCCACAGTGCGTGTAATTGGAAACACGGTGCGGCGCCCCCGAAGAACCGTGCCGCATCACGATAATATCGACCTTGAGAGCCTCGATATTCGCGATCGTATCCCAAAGGGACTCTCCCTTCGTCATACTGGATCCGCCACTGGCCATGCCGATCGCGTCCGCGCTCAATCTTTTTTCGGCGAGCTCAAACGACACTCTCGTTCGGGTGCTTGGTTCGAGAAAAAGGTTCACCACGGTTTTGCCTCTGAGGGCCGGCGACTTTTTGACATCGCGTTGGGAAACTTCGCTGAAGGACTTCGCCGTATTCAGAATAAGTTCAATTTCGTCGACCGATAAATCTTTGAGCCCTAACAGATCCTTGCGGGTCCACTGCACGCCAGCGGTCATATGCCGTTCCCTCCCGTGATGACAGCTTCATCTTTTCCGTCCACTTCTTTGATTCGAATGATCACACGCTCCTTGACCGACGTAGGAACATTTTTCCCGACATAATCCGCCCGGATCGGAAGCTCACGGTGGCCGCGATCCACCAATACCGCCAGCTGAATCATCTTCGGGCGTCCATAATCGTTGAGAGCGTCCAGGGCCGCGCGAACCGTTCGCCCCGTGTACAGCACGTCATCCACGAGAAGCACGACTCTTTTGTTCAGATCAAAAGGAAGTTTCGTTTCACGAACCTCAGGGTTGGGGCCTACTTCGCTGAGGTCGTCGCGATACATGGTGATATCCAGTGTCCCGAGAGGAATTTCAGTCCCCGTAATTTCATGAAGTTTTTTCTGAAGACGTTCCGCGAGATACACGCCACGGGTGCGAATACCCACGACCGCGAGAAGCAGAGGGGCCTTATGACACTCAAAAATTTCGTGAGCGATGCGGACAAGAGCGCGGTCGATACTGGCACTATCCAAAACAAGTTTCTCGGCGCTCATCACGCGACACCAA
>DCTJ01000098.1:0-2626 GCA_002329545.1 Candidatus Omnitrophica bacterium UBA1443 | reverse complement strand
CCTGCGAGCGCCCCAACCCGTCACCGGTTTTACGTCCCGGCAGGCACAAAAAAACCCCGCCATCCTTGGCAGGGTCATAATCACGCGCTTTTTGTCTTTTCATTTTCTCACCTTTGTCGGCGTCTCCGCGCCGTCTTAAAAGGATCCTGTACCGCTCAAACTTATCGTAAGGATATACGCTCCTGTTTCGTTTGTCAAGGACAGTCCATGCCAATTTCCTGAACAAAGAAAAGAGCGAAAAAAAGAGAAGATCTTCCTTGTAAGCCGGGTTCTGTCCCCCTGTTGCTTCGACAAGCAAAACAACGAGNNGTGACGGTCATCTATCTTGACTCCGCATTACTGCGGAGCTCATTCGGCTGACCCGATGAGACGCTCCTGTTCGGAGACCGGCACGGGCAATGCCGCCTTTTTCAGGTATCTCACCCTATTTAGCCTTTCTTCACGTAGAGATTGCCGCGTTTCACCCCCTGACTTGCGTCAGGGACTCGTCTCTGTGGCTCTGATCCGCTTCCGCGGTCCGTTTCGTTAAATCTGAAAGATTTAACGAACAAACCGCAGAAGGATGGGCGTTACCCACTACGATGCCCTGCGAAGCCCGGACTTTCCTCCCACGATGTCCTACAGGTCGTTTCCTGTTTACCGTTTCCGCGAGCGACCGTCCAGGAAGATCTTCTCAAAGAACAGAATCTAAACTGCTAATTTTATTTCATCCAGCCTTTTTTGGGAAAAATCAGCCCATGAAGATTGGGGATATTTTTTAATGACGTCACGATAAACCTTTTCAGCCTCTCCGGTCATTCCCATGGCCGCGTAACTTTTTCCAATATAATATTCCGCAATGACCGCCATGCTACTACCCGGGTTCTGTTCAAGATAATCCCTGTACCCCGCAATGGCCTTTTCATACTTGCCTCGGCTGAAAGCCTTCTCCGCTTCCGCGTAACTTCCGTAGCTTGATTTCTGAAAATTCGCGCAGGAAGAAGCCAATATCGGAAAAAGCAAAAAAAGCACCACCGTCTTCATCATGTCCATAGTCACAAACCTCTGAGGTTTTCCTTACCAATTCCCCTTGGACGCAAGTTTACTTGGCAAGCCAAACAGGGTCAAGGGCATAAAAAATAGGCCTTGAAAAATCAGCCAGGTTCTTCAGGCAAACAGCATGAGGAGATTATTGATTTTCCTTAAAAATAGCGTTTTTAACCTTTTCCAAAAGCTGCTCGGTCTCAAACGGCTTGATCAAAAAATCATCCGCGCCGACTTCTTTCGTAAGCAACGGCAAATTACGCACGCTGGCGGTAAAAAGAATCACCGGTGTCTTTTTTAGATTTTCATCCGATTTAATTTTTTTACAAATCTCGGCGCCACTGATGCCCGGGAGTCTCAAATCCAGAAAAATAAGATCAAACCTCTCCTTTTGGATCCAATCCAAGGCCTCATCACTATTAACGGCGGTGACAACTTCGTACCCCGCCTTCCGCAGGCGAAAAACCGCCACTTTCTGAACATCGACTTCATCGTCAACAAATAATATGCGTTTAGACACGACGACGGCTCCTTTGCTCTTTGACGGGTAAAAGAAAAATAAAGCGCGATCCTTTACCTATTTCTGATTCCGCCCAAATTTTTCCACCATGGGCTTCGACAATCTGTTTTGAAATCGCCAACCCCAAACCGGTCCCGCCGGTTTTCCGGGAACCGGACGTTTTCAACTGTTCGAATCTCTGAAACAAACGCGGTATATCATCCTGCTTGATCCCCGGCCCGGTACCCTCCACAAACACCCTGTAGGTATTTTCCCCATCTTTATAATCAACCCCGATCGTGATCCCGCCCCGTTCCGTAAATTTTATGGCATTGTTCACAAGATTAGTTAAAACCTGGATCATCCGATCCCTGTCGAAGACCACCGCCGGAAGTTTTTCCTCCTGCTTCACGCCCAGAGTCAGCCCCTTACGAGTACAGACCGGTTCCATCGTATTCTTGACATCTTCAATCAAGAAGTTCATGTCATTTTCCTGCATGTCAAATGACATCTTCCCGGATTCCAGTTTTTGAAGATCGAGCACATCATTGATCAATCGCGACAATCGATCCACGTTTCGCTTCGCCGTGTCGAGAAAATCCTTCTGTTCCTCGTTGACTTCACCCGCTGAACCGTCAAGGACAATCCCGATGGATTCCTTGAGGGCCGTAAGCGGCGTTCTCAACTCATGCGATACCGTCCCGATAAATTCGTTCTTGAGCGACTCGACTTTCTTCAGTTCGGTAATGTCACGAACGGTAGCCTGTAATACAACCTGACCCCGTAATTCCATCCGGGTCAAAAGAACCGTGGAAAAAAACTCGGTTCCCGTTAAGCGTTTGTGGACCCATTCAAAAAAATTCGATCCTTTTTCCATCGCTTCAGAAATCATTTCCGAAGCCTTTTCGGACGATTTCTTGCCATCAGACTGCACCTCCGGAGAAAAATCCGATACAGTCATCGAAAGAACCTGAGATACATCCTTGCATTCAAAAAGTTCTTTTGAAGCGGAGTTCGCGTCAAGGTACTTTCCCTCGGGCGTGAGAATCATGATCGCGTCTTTGGAAGATTCGAACATCGTCTTGAACTTCTTCTCACTTTCCG
>DCTJ01000105.1 GCA_002329545.1 Candidatus Omnitrophica bacterium UBA1443 | reverse complement strand
AATGATCGCTTTTCGCCAGAGTTTGCGTGTTGAGTGAAACTCGCGCAAGCGGTTCATCGCCTTCCCGTGACAAATGTATTTCTTGACCGGACATCAAGACCGCAACAGGAAGGTTTTCTTCAAAATCCTTCTGAAAGGCCTGGCGATTTCTCACTTTCGAGTAGTCACTTCCGCTGATCGTAATATCTTGCAGATTCGCCCCAAGTTTTCCTAACGTGCCACCAATCGTAAACGTCTGTATCGTTTTCTCAAGCGATGTGCCTTTCTCAAAAAACCAATCCAGGTCCGCGGTTTTAGCGCTGCCTTGGCCAAGCATCTTCATTGAAATTCCGTAGGATTCGACGTCAGAACCTCTCATCGTAAATGAGAAAGAANNGCCATCGGTGCTTTTGAATCAAGTACCCGACAAAGCCGGGCAGGATCCGTCAACACGCCATACCGCTCACCCTTCCTGACGGCATCCTGATACACTTCATTATCGATACCGGCGAGAGATGAATAACTGATCATGATTTGACCTTTTGAAATCGAACCATGCCTCGCCCCGATCAGAACATTCTCGATAAAACCAATGCTCATCTTTTCGAGGGTATTAACACCCCAAGGGTTATAACCCATTGATCTCGCGACTTCAGCAAAAGCAAGCGCTAAAGAACACACCCCACTGGCAGACTGTTCTGCCGAGATAGAAGACAGAGCTTGATTCCAAGGTGATGTCTCTACTGTTTGGGTGGACGAAAGCTTGGGACCCAGTTCCAAATACCCACCCTTAGGCCCGGTCATCCTGCCACGACCCGAATCAGCCTGCCTCCCCCACGAAGCAGCGGCATCCTTAAACTCAACGAGTTTCTTATTGAGATAGCCCGCCATCCTGGCAGGCATTGCCTCAACACTGATGTTTTTTCCCTGAATCCATTTCGCGAAATCATCCAGGATCAACCCCGCGTGTTTATTCAGGAAAAACGCGCCCGCAAAACCGCTAAATCCCTCGACAATTGGTATCTGCATCTGATAGACACCACCATGTGTCAACGAGATGAATATTGTTTCCCCGATCATTCCAAGCGCTTTGAGATTCTCCATGTTCAGGTCATAAGGAACCGTCAGCANNGGAGCGAAGAGACTGATAACGGACGCCAAATTGTCCTTGCTTGTTGTAACAGACAACGAGGCGTTATTTAGAGATATTTTTAGTTGGTCGAGATTTTTAAAGTTTTGCTTTACTTCAATTGGGGGCTGGCCATCAACACCGTAAACCTGACCGCCAAGAATCAACGTCACGAAATCACTGAATCCCGGGTTGTCCCTGATCTTACCAAGAAAACCCTGGATCGCATCAGCAGATTGAAGAATTTCATAATTGCCTTTGGCAAGCTCATCGGTGTTTAAATCTTTCACTTTTAAAACTTCTGTAAAGGTCGGGCTCTCGTGAACGGTGGTCAAATGGAACTCAATGTCGGAATTCATTCTTGCGGCATTGAATCGATTAAGAGCATTTTTGCCTTTCAGCGTTGTGACTTGGCGATCACCTTCGCCTGTATCAGGATAACCCCACTCACAGTGTGCTTTTTCGCCAATCACATCTAGCTTATCCTGCATCTTGGCTCGCGCTTCTTTGGCTTGCTCCACATCCATCCCGGCGCCCGGTACAGGGAGACGCACCATCACATTGGTCGTTACTTTTTGGTAGGAAATAGCCCACATCACGACTGCATTTTTGTCGTTGTCCGGCCGCACAAATTCCATGATCCCGTGCGGGACATCCCCGTTCCCCGCGCCCATCATGAATTTAAAAACGCGCGCGTTCCCCTTCGCGTCTTTTAGAGTTTCTTGTCTATCGTTAACCAGCACGTACCTGCGGGAATCCGGATAAGAGGAGGCATATCGATCGTTAATTGCGGCTGTTAATGTGTCGGTTAATTCCCGGCCCAAAATATTGGGCAGGTCCGAACCATCGATGAGGTTAAAATTCTTATAGCCGAACAAACGGGCAGTGTAACCTTTTGCTTCAATCAAATTCGAATGAGCTTCGGCAATCCTTTGTAGCGCGGGTTCGAGTTGGCTATTATTTGGATAAGCGACACCGGTATATTGTTCCTTGAGTTCGTAAGCACCGTCTTGGCAGCGGATCCCAACAAAAATCTTTTCTCCCATTCCTTCGTCACTTTGCGCGTAAAGAATGGGCCCTGTGTATTTATCGGTAGCACCCCAAAGGACCACTCCGGACATCACCGACTCACCCGCCGTATAAAGACTAAATGTCGTTTCTCCAACCAGCCTGTCCAATTCATTAACAAGTGCGAAGGAATAACTATCCTCATCGCGAAGCGGAGTAACATCCGCCGCGACAGAATAAACCAGGGTGTCGACCGGGTTAGGATTGTCCGGCGAGCGCTGATGAAAAGTTTTCCCGTTCATTTGAACATCCGGCAACGCGTTAATTTGTTCATTTGTTAAACGGGTTGTCAGGGCAATCATGGGGCCATAAGTATCTCCATCATGAGAAATGCTCACCAGCCGCTGGCCCAAAATTCTTTGACCGCTTTTATCAACGCGAGTTAACAGCATGAAAATCGCGTTTGTTACAGTCCGAGATTTGACAAAATTTCCGTCAGCGTAAAGGTGATTGTCGAGCCAGATTTGCACATACCCCTTCTCTCTCACAACCATTTGCGCGGGTCGATTCCCATCCACAGTAATATCGCGAACATCAGCGGATCTTTCGAAATGAATAGATGAACGGCCTTGATTAACACCGAGGCCAATAATCAAGGTGTCGTGCGCGCATTTTCCATCATTTCCCATCAGTCCCTGCGCGCGCCAGGTTGCGTTGAAGTTCGCGTCGGTCCAGACGACGTAATCGGAGACACCGAATTTCCCGAATTCCGCCATCAGCGCAGATCGCAGTGGATCGTTATCTGCCAAAACACCATCCGCAAAAACGGACGTGGCTTTACTGATCACAACCTTGTTTTGGAACCCGCGCGTGGTTTTCGGGCCATCCTTGCCGTCAAATCGCGCGGCGGTCGAAATCTGCGAAGGGTTTAATGCCGAACTGACTTCCTGCCACTTGCCAACCGCCGTTTGGAGATTTTTACCGACATTACCTCGGAAAGCATAAAGTCCTTCATTCGCGCCGCGGCCAATCAGGAACTGCGTCACATTTTGCGCCGCGTCAAATTTCCGGTCAGCCTGCCAGCTGAGCCAGGCTCCGCCGGAAACCTTCGCGTCATTTGTATAAAATGATGTGAGTTCCCGCTGGCCGAACGTCCTGCAACCTTCGAGGAACAGCTCGCGGGTCGTGGGAGCGATACTGTCGACCTCCTGTTCTTTTCCGTTTACATATTTTTTGACGCCTGTGATATCGATACCCTGGAAGAAACCAAAATGGATCGTACTGCCGTTTGCCGCCGTACGCGTGTCATTCGCGGCTCGAATCTCATTATCCTTAAGCTTTTCAAAAGCCCCCATGGTGGCCACGAATTCCCAGGCAGTTCGCGATACGGCATTCGTAGCAGTATCAAGTTTCCCGTTCTGGATCATGTAGATTTTCCTCGCCTCGCCCTTTGCTGAGTCGGCCGCATAGGCGCCAAGCCCGAGGAACGCGAATTTTGTATCCGGCGCATCCATTTTCGTATTCGCCCGCCCGAGGAATTTTAGCAGTTCCGTTTCAACCTTAGTGTCCCCTTTCNNGGGGGAATGAGAAGATCGGAGAGAATGGCTTCCGTGACCTGCGTTGAGGCCGCGCTTCCGTCCACTGTGACCGTCGCTTCGATCTCTCGCGCAAAGTTAGCCACAGGCGCATCGCTTCCCAGAAACCCGGACGAATGAATGGCTTTCAGCATGGATCCCGCATCAAAAGTCGTGCCCCTTACAACTCCGTCATGCTTGACTTCAAAATCCTTTACCATCCAGCTCTCTACAGGGGATGTAGGTGCAGATTTATATTGCTCCCATGTGGGATACAGCCAAAACTCAGAGGAGAACGTCAGAGCAGACGGCGGGACGGCGCCGAACCTGACGCCGTCTGACGGCGCGACGAGAACTTTGCCTTCAGTGCGAGTCGCTTGACCGGTCGAGGGATCCTGGATTTGATTAATGAGATAAAGCGTTTTTTCAAGTTTGCCTTCCGCGAGTCCCGCCGTATCTCCCTGGATCTGATATTGTTTCGGTTTGTCCGTTTCTCCATAGACAAGGGTGAATGAAGCAAGCTGGCCCATGAGATCGCGGAACTGTTTCCCTTGAGTAAAATTTCCCTCCAGGAATTTCTCCATGGCTCCATCCGGCGAACCATTGAAGAAAAGCCCATAACCGCCCTGCAAAACCTTGGCATTCTTGAATGCAATGTCAAAAGCTCCCTTGCCCTGGACTTCGTCATATTTCGTTTTTATCACATTCAGGGCCGTTTGATTTTCCCAGTTCTTCCGGTCGGTCGGGATCATGTAAACTTCATTTCGCTTTTGAGTGTTCACAGACCGTTGCGTTGCAAGAAGGCCGCCGCGATTTTCGCCCCCCACGCCTCTCCAAAGATAATCCCCTGTCATCCCCCGCTCATCCAGAGTCGTTTCCCAGGCATTCACTTTGTCGCCAGCCCTAAATCCTTCGGGGATCTCATCGCTTTCGGTATATACCCTGTCCCAAACACGTAAGACATTGGTTTGCGGTAAATTGACTTCATACTGGAAACTTCTGATAAATGCCACAGCATCGGCCTCGGTCAAACCTTCGGAAAGGTTACTTGTCGCCCACACGACCGTCCCTGTCTCACCGGCTGTGCAAGCGCCTAACCCTTTTCCTTTCGGTGCCTCCGCGGGTAGACTGGCCTTAACAGCCGCAAGCTCCTCTGAATTAAGATTCTTAAGACCTTCAACACCACCGCGAATATCAAAGGTTTTACCGGGCGCGATTTGGCCTTTAAAGTGGCGAACAGCGTCCGTTGAAAAATGCTTACTAAGATTGCCGTTTCCATCATATTGCGCAAAAAACAAGTATTTATTTGTGTTGTTGTCCGCAATCCAGATATTCATGTTGGCGGCCCCGCCGAGGCTTGATACATCAATCGCCGT
Organism: Candidatus Omnitrophica bacterium UBA1443; assembly: GCA_002329545.1. GTDB lineage: Bacteria > Omnitrophota > Omnitrophia > Omnitrophales > Aquincolibacteriaceae > UBA1443. The sequence goes on along the minus strand of DCTJ01000105.1, from coordinate 8,040 downwards.
CGCATCCGTGTTCGTATTCATCTCACGAACAATATTCTGCCCCGCCCGAAGTACCGCGTTTGCTGAATCGTTCGAAGCTCCCTTGCCTAAGTCAACACGGTCAGCGCCCGCGATCCGCGCGCCGCGGGCAGAGTAAAATTCATAACGCCAGTGATCAGCAGACGGAACTGTCTTATCGGTCGGAACACCATCTTTTTGGGGAGTAAACTGGGCTGTGAAACTCCAGGTGCCATCCGCATCAGAGAATGTCACGAAACCCGCCACAGGGAAGATCAAACCGTCAAACCCCTGAGCGGTCAAGGTATTGGTTTCTGCCCGCGTAATCGAGACGGGCTTGAGCGAATCTGCTTGGATCGCGTCAACGCTTTCCGTATTGACGGAGGCGTGGAACTGGGTGATTGTTCGGACGGTATTCGCTGTTTCATCGTACGTTGTGCGGGCTAATTTCCATTTTCCGTCCGAAGGAGTTGGCGTTTCCCCCGCGGGTGCATCTGCTTTACCCGGTATAAATTCAGCACTGAATACTGTGAGGCCATTTGCTCCAAGGAGAGGATCAAAAACACCAAATCCCGTGATTGGAGGCGTCTGGGAATCAAGAGCGTCTCCCGAATAAATCCATTTCCCCGTTGGCTTACTCGTCGCACTATCAATTTCTCTGATAAGACTTTTGTTGATATTTCCCAAAGTTTCAACTACTTTAGGCTCGGTCCTTTGTGACGTGCTTCCAGACTTTGTGTCCGCCCGGGCAAAAACATAAACATTCTGATCTTGGTTGTGGCTTGAGAGCATGCCAACCTTGCCGCCGGCACCAAGTTTGGAGACACGGCGCTCCCAGTCTTCGGGGCTTTTGAGGCTTAGTCCCTCGGCCAATAACCCGTGTGGCACGAGAGACCAACTCGCGAAATTCTGCGTCATGGCCAACGCCGTGGACTGGGAGAGAGTGCTAAAGAGCCAGGTTTCGCGGCCACCCGTAAGAACCTGTTTTGCTTCGCCGGGCGTAGCAGAAGCCTCGCCAATCATGCCGGTCTGCGCGACAACTTTACCATCAATATTCACATACTTGGATGTCGCGCCATTCTCATGACCCGCGTAATAAAGCTGGGAGCCCTGGTTGTCACGCCCCACGATGATATTCGAATAAAAGCCGGTACCGTGGAGCACGGTTTCCGGTTTTTTGAATTCCTCGAGTGTATGAATCCCCGAAGCTCGAAGGCTGTTTCCATCCGTCAGGTTGACCGTAATCGAAGTGCCCCATCCGATGCTTGTTGCGGATTTTAAGGCCCATTCCTCTTTGCAGGCGCTTCCGTCAGACAGTATCACACTATTCAGCTTCCTGATTTCGACATTTTTCACCTTTACGTTGTAAGTTTGGGTCATCTTTGTTACCCCGTCTACATCAGCCCAAGCCTTTGTATCGTTGCCTGTAATCGTTTCCCTTCTTACATCCCCCAGTTTATATTTCCCCTTATCAAGTTGCCAGCCCCACTCGCCGTCCAAAGACGCCACGGTAGCGTCAGCTTTCATATCCCCGACATTAAAATCGAATTTGTCCGCCGTCCAGCGCCACTGCCTTCCATCGGTATCCGTCAGAATCAGGCCGTTGAACAATCCTGCCTGCGGAAGGTTACTCGCAAATCCGCTCAGCATCGCCTGGTATTCGTTGCCTTCGGAAATCTTTATCCCCGGCTCCTTGAGATCAAAAAACCTTACCGTCTGCCGAACCGCTTCTTCCTGAAAACCTTTACGGTTCCCCAGTTTGACCTTGTTTTCCACCTTTTCCAAGCCCACGGTTCGTACGGAAGATTCCTTGCCGTTCACGTTTTCGTACTGGAGTGATCCAATCACTTTCTTCCCGTCCGCGTCGAAGATTGGCACAAACCCGTTCTTCATTTCCGACCCCGAATAATTCATATGGGCGAACGCAATTTGACAATTCTCAAATTGAGAAGCGTCGGCATGCAATCCGCTGAAAACCGCCGTCAATCCAAGGATCGCCGCGTACTCGTGGAATTCCTTACTGCCCAGAAGAATCTCAGTTGTTCCATCCTTTTCATAAAATTTCCCCGAAACTGAAACCTGGCTCGCGCCCATCTCACTCGCAACTTTGCCTACCGCTGATTGAGGGGCAAGACTTTTTGCCGGCGCTATAATCTTTTCCCCCGGCTTGTACAGAACGGGCGGTTGTGTCGCTTTCCCGTCTTTCTCAACATGGACAAAATATCCACCCGCGCTTGGCGTACCAAATATCAAGGAAAGTCCCGTATTATCCCTCTGGAGCTTCGCCCAGGCGATAAGCTGGCCGTCGGAATCCAGGATGTCGCAAGTTGGAGACATACCGCCCAAAACGGCCAGCGGACCATGAGCTTCCACAAAAGCCGCAATTATCTGCCTCAAATCTTCCGGTTTTCGCGGATTGAGATCCTTGACCTCTTCACGAAGAAGCTCATGCACTCCGCCAATTTCAATCGCCTCGAAAGCCTTCGCCGGCGAACTCGCCTTCCCCGTGATGGCTGGCGCGTCCTGGATCACACGGCCCTTCTCGTCCACCTGCCTGACGTCCTGATACTGCATCGAGACGGCCCCCGTCGCTCCCGCAAGACCCGCCTCATACTGAAGCATGAACTGCCCGTAGGAAGACACGGGATCTGAATAGGCCTGCAGTGTCAAAGGATTTGCCGCATCCTTCCGGCTTAACTCGGCCGGTTTCACCACATCCTCAAGAAACGCCTTCCAGCCATTGTTCGTCGCCCCGCTCCCACTCCTCGGGCTGTGATCGAAGAGATTGTAGTTCTGCGCCTTGGCTTCCAGGTCTTTGATGTACTCAAACGCTGCCTCTTGATCATTAAAGGATTTGGACATCATCATGAAACTTCCGTCTTTCCCCATAATCCTGACCTGCTCAAGCTGGAGCGATGACTGATCTTCAAGAAGCGTAAATGTCCCGAAATCCTTGACTTCAAGACTGACCTGGACAGCCACCGGCGTGACTCCTTCTTCACCAGTTGGCGTCGCGGCGGTCTGAAGTGTTTTCAGGGATTCTCCAATCTTCGTAAGGTTTCCTGCGCTTGCGTTCTGGGGAAGATTGAGATTTTGAACATCTGTTTCTATTTGGCCGTTATTGCGCACTGCTTCAGCCGCCCTGGCCACATTCGCGAATGTTTGATTATCCGCCATTTTAAATTTNNAATTTGTACTGTAATTCTCCCAACTTCGGGTTCAAATGATCCATCACCGTCATCTGAAGCGATTTCGCGTTTACCTTTAGTTCAAAAAGAGTTTTTCCGTCGGCACCGGCCACCTGAAAGCCCGATCCTTCAAGCCCAGGGACTTTTTCTCCATTGTTAACTCCCTCGACACCCTGGGTAATCGCCTGGTTCAGTTTCTCAGCAAGGTTAAAAGCTTGATTCGGCTGACTGGCGAAATCGACCTGTTGCTTCTGAAAGTTGTCGACAATCTGTTTGAAAGCTTTGTAGCCGTTAATAGCATCCGCCATGGTAGCCGCGGCCCCTCCGACAAAATCAATTCCGTTTACGGCCGTAATTTTCGTTGCAATGACTCGTCCATCCTTGATCTCAAATTCGGCAGTTCCTCCGTCATTCAATTTTGTCTTTACTTTCGAGTATTTGCTCGTATATACCCCTTCCCGCAAAGCTTCGCCGAGTCCCTGTAGGCTATTAATATCCGTGACTTCATATTTGCTCGCAATATCGCGAGCTTCATCCACAGCCATCCGGGCCTCGGCCGCCGTCCGGTCAAGTCCCGATATCGCAGTCTCGCCCATGTGCAGTGTATGGGCCACAAAACCCGCCGCGACATGAACGGTCAAGGCAAGATTTCCAGCCGAATCGTAGAACGCCTCCGTCACGAGCGGAGAGTTCAAATCTCCACTACGTTGTGCGTTCTGGGTACTATTCACCATGCTCCAGGTTCCGTCATTTTTAGCGTTTCCAGCGCGATCCCAGGTAAGGTTCCCGGACCGTTGAGCAATCTCTGCTAAACGGTTGGCCGCTTCAGAGAGATCCTTGGCGTTGTTAACGGAAAAACTGATTTGCGCGAAACTGTTTCCCTCCCCCGTTACAGTCATACCGGAGACTTGCAATGAGCCTGTAACGGCATCCAGAACCGCAATCATGCCAAGCTCCGGACGATGAATCTGTTGCGCTAATTCTGCCAGATTTTGAGGAGGCATTTGCGAATTCGCGATTTCCTTCAAAAGGTTTCCAAATTCCGAGGCCGTAATGCGCGGTGTATTCGTATCCACCGTTCGAGGAACGGCCTGGCTCTGCTGATCCAGAGACCTCTGAACATCCGGGGCAAGCGAAGAGGTCGGGGAATCGATCTGTAAACCGGCGGCTTGCTGGAGTGGCATTGAAAGGCTCGCCCCTCCGCTGAGAGGAACGTTGAGACTTGATTTCTCGAGATCAAAGGCAGCAGAAAGCGCAGCCCCAGGTCCGGCCAGAGGCTGGAATTTCAAGTCCATGTTATTGAGCGAAATACCAGAAAGTCCGGCATTGATCATTTGAGAAACAAGTTTTGACTGCGGAGCCTCGCCAAGACCTTTCGCCAAATCCCCAAGACTCCGATTTTCAGCCGCCTTGTTCCAATTCCGCGAAATTTCACCCGGCCCAAGTTTCTCTGCGCCCTGATAGTCGCTGACCTCCAACGCTTTGGCCAGCAAATCCATCGCCCGTGAGGCAGTCAACCCACTCGTCGCGATACCAGATAGAAGCGCATTCATATCCGTCTGAAATTGCGCGGCCTGATCGGCAGGTGTCCCTGTAAGCCCCATCCGAAAAGCGAAATCACCGACTATCGCTTGAACGGTATGTCGTCCGTCTTCCGTAATGTTCCCGACAATTTTGAGCCCGTTCGTTTGCGATATTTCGTAGCCCAATCCATCTGTCGTTCCATACGCGGAAAAACCCGCGCGGTTGTACGTGATTGATTTCCCGAGAAATCCCGCGGAGCTATTCAGGATTTGTTGTTCATAACTCTCACGTCCTATTTCCCGGACTACACCAAATTCCTCGCGGAGTTTCGGNNGTTTCGACACAATTCTACCGGAATCTTTATAAGAAGTTTTGTCGGTCCCCGTAAGGGTTACCGATCGAAACCCGATCATTTCCGTCACACGCGTAGTACCGGTAAACGTCTCAAAATCAGAAATGTGGGTTACGCCAAAGCCCATATCGAATTGCAGAAACTCCCGATCCCTTAGGGAGTCGTACCGATAAGCGCTGCTTTCCCGCAAGAGGGCGTTATATTTCCCGTCCGGTTGAGCTCCCTTCTCACGTTCATCCAATTCCGCCTTAGCTTTTTCCATAACCACGGAAACCCGCATCCGCGTGACGGCAGTCCGCAGAAGTTCTTGCGTCACCAAGCCTCCGGTCTGCTCTGTAACGCCGCTCAGAAACTGCCCCCAGTTGCTGACCGTGCGCTGTCCCGTTCTGGAGTTATAAGTCGCGTGACTATCTTCGATCATTCCGGCGATGTAAGGCATTGCGACGGTCGTTGCGAGGTTGCCCAGCAATATTACGGTAATATCCTTGAAGGAACCGGAAAAAAACGTGGTAGTTTCCAGAAAATCATCGCTATTGAAAGTGGCTCCGAAACCGAGGTCCACCCCCAGGGCAATACCGCCGCTGATAAGCGCGTTCGTGGCCGCGTAATGAGAATCGGATTCGTCCGGGCCAAAGAAGACCAACGCGCTTTTCCCAAGGACTGTTTTCCAAAACCTAGCGGCAGCCTCTCCTTTGTAGAAAACTCCATAAAGCGACTCCGCCTTCGCCATATTCTCGGCATTCCGCACAGTCGCCCGCATGAAATCAGGCGATTGAATTTTTTGTTCTGTATCCTGCGACACAAAAAGCCTGAATTGCGGAAGAACAAGGCTCTTTATAATGTCAACGGTTAAAGAAATCGCCATGCCGATCGCCACGCCGGTCATAACCTGTTTCATGTCTAGATAACCATTATTGATAACAGTTGACGGAAGAGAACTCGCGATTGACAAAATAGCGCTCATCGCAAACTGTAAAGTGAATTGAACGGCAAATTCTATGATCTCAGCACTAAGCAGCGCCTCGATACTTGTCGTAATACCGGGGGCCAACATGGCTGATAACGCGCTTGTGAGAATTGAAAAGATTTGACCTGCTTTTTCGTTGGCTCCGATCAACTGCAGGTATTGCGTCATATACGTGCCCAGCAAGCTAAAGGAAAGCGCCTGAGGCAGATACTGCGTGAAAGTGGCATTCACCAGTTCCGTTAAGCTTGCGGTAGCACTCTCGGCCGTTCCAATTGCGCTAGATAACGCTTTTCCAAATCCCATTCCCTGTTTGAGCATATTGGGAATGTCCTTGACTAACTCGTAGGCGGACGTCAGCGCGTCATAGAGCGATCCTGCCGCCGCAACGACGCTTAGCATCAGCATTCCGAGGGTGTACATCTGCATATTGTCCGTAACGGCTCCCACGACAGACATCACCGTGGCCGCAACGGTCACGACCGTAATCACACCCGCAACAACGTTCGAAACAAGGGTGGAACCGATTTTGCCTAATAATTTGCCAATTCCGGCGGGAGCAGCCGCGAGCGCGAAAGCCTGAAGGGCAAAGCTGAGCCCCATCGCCGTGTATTTTGCATTGCCGGTGACAAGACCTAGCGTAGAAAACGCAACTGAGGTCATAGCCAGAGCGAGGGCCGCAATGGAGATCACCGCGCTTGCCACGGCTGCCGCTCCCCCGACAATTCCTGTTGTCAGAACCGCTCCCAATGCGGCGACACCGGCGCCCCACGTAAAAATCGTAACCACGATGGCCACAACAAGAACAAGGATCTGACCAATCACGGAACCAAAAAATCCTCCGCTGTCATCCACCTCAACATCGACCTTTTCGTGATAGGTTTTTATATAGTTCGAGAGCTGGCCGATGCGGTTATAGGTCATCCTGACATCCGTGTCAGTCCTGACTGTGATCTTGGCATCACCGTCCTTGTAGCGTTGAAACGTAGTGGTGCAAAAATTGCTCATTTCCCCGAATTGGTTATATTCATAGGTAGTCTTGATGTAAGTCTTCTTCGCTGTCCACCGCTCGGAGATGTAGAAGGTAGAAATCAGTTGTCCGGCGATGTTGTAGTGACGAATTTCATAATGAATATCTTCCTGCCTAAGCACAAACTGACCGCCACTTAGCGTATAGGTTTCGGTTGTCGCAAGGAGCGCGTGGCCCGCGGCATTTCGCGCCAGCACAATTTCCGAGCTCACGCTATGATCAAGCGCGTACCTCATGTTCGAGCTGTTCAAATTCAGCGTATTTTCGCCTTCGGGGATGTCAACCTTGTACGAAAAACTGTCGGTAATGGTTTTCAGGACAAGCGCGCCATTCGCGATATTGAAGGTACTGGTGTACTCAAAAATCGGGACGACCCCGCCCGCGAAGCTGGAAGCAAGAGCATTGTCGGGTAACTCGAACNNCTCTCAATGGCGACCCCGTAGCGATTGAATGTGGCATTCGAAACGTTGAAGGTGTTGATGTACCGATGAAAGGAACTGTGGTCGAGATTCAAATATTCGGCTATACCCATCCCGCCAACGGTATAGTTTGACAAGTCGACATCCAAGAAATTGACCCCACCCATCCCTATCTTGGCTTCACGAGACATGCTATAGATGGTATTTCCGTACACATCCGTCTGGATAAAACTCTGTCGCTGGATCACAACATTGCTGGCCCACAGAGATCCATCTGTCACAGCAACGTCCCCGTTAGTACGGCTTCCTGGATCCACACTGCCGCCCACCATTGAAACATCCCCAAGGCCAACCTGCAAAAATCCGGTCATCTGGTTTTTTAAATTGTAATAAGTCCGCTTCCACACGGTCTGCGTCATCCCCGTATCAGAAAAAATCTTTAATCCCGGATCCGGCTCGTCCTCGTGACTTGACACATATGGATTGTGAAAAAATTGGGTCCTGCTTCTTGTTTGGTCACTAAACATCCGACCCATTTCATCATAGGTGATATTCTTACGCTCCTG
>DCTJ01000039.1 GCA_002329545.1 Candidatus Omnitrophica bacterium UBA1443 | reverse complement strand
ATTGATCTTCCGCAGTCGGAGGCCGTTCTTGATCTTATCCACGCCAAGAGCAACCGCTCGCTTGATATTGCGGTCCGGCAACTGACGGGAAACCTTTCGAAAAGGTTTCAAGGATTAAAGGACTTGATCCTGAGGCTCCTGGCCCACATGGAAGCCTATATCGATTTCCCCGACGAGAGCCTGGAGGTGGATGTCAGCTCCGGCATGGAACAACAATTTTCAGAACTCCTTAAAACGATCCGGGCGCTTCTTGAGGGATTTGATCGTAACCAACTTGTGCGGGAAGGTGCTCTCGTTACGATCGTCGGAAAACCCAACGCCGGCAAATCCTCTCTTTTTAACGCGCTTCTTGAACGCGACCGGGCACTGGTTTCTGAACTTCCCCACACGACCCGTGACCATCTTGAGGAATCCCTGGAGATTAAGGGTTTTTATATCCGGATCCGGGACACAGCAGGACTTATCTCGATGCCGGAGCAGGCTTTGGAAAAACTGGGTATGGAGAGAACCTTGCAGGCCCTCAAGGAAAGTCATCTGGTCCTGTTTCTGACCGACGGGTCGCGGCCCCTGGACGATTCGGACCGACACGTATTTGAACAAATACCGAACGGAAAACAAGTGATTACTTTGATCAACAAATCTGACCTTCCGGAAAAACTGGATCGGACTGAGCTGGCTCGTCTGACGGGAAGGACGGATCCGGTCGGGATTTCCACGAAGACCAGGGAAGGCTTGAAAGAAACCGAACGGCGGATGGCCGCTTTCCTCGAACAGGACATGGCCGAAGAAGGGGAACAGGTGACCCGGCTCAGGCATAAGCATGTGCTGGAGAAGGCGCTTGAATTGATTGAGCGGGCCGCGTTATCTTTCAGAAAAAAGGAGCTGTTTGAGCTTATCACGATCGACCTCCGGGCGGCGCTTGAAATCATGAAAGAGCTGACCGGGGAAGTCCACTCGGAAGAGTTGCTGGACATGATTTTTTCGGAATTTTGCATCGGGAAATAACCGGGCGCGGAAGGGAAACGATGGAAGAACAGGAACCGTTTGACAGCACGGAAAAACTTTTTACGAGAACTCGGTCCCGTCGGTCTCTCGACTGGCTCAGAGTTTTTATTTTCAGTCTCATTACAGGACTTTTCGTGATTTTTTTTATGTCCGGAACCCTGACCCGCCTGGAGAATATGATCCTGGACATTTTTCAACGCTGCGGAGGTTTGACGCAAACGGATCCCCGGATTACGTTGATCGAAATTAATGAAGAGACGATGGATGAGATCGGGCCCTGGCCTTGGCCCCGGCGGTATCATGCGGTGATGGCCAGGCTCCTTGACCAGTGGGGTGCCGCTGCGATCCTGTTTGATTTCAATTTCCCCGGCGAGACCGATCCGAAAGACGATCAGGATTTTGTCCAGGTCCTCGCAAGTATTCGCGCCCCTTTTTACCTGCCGGTGGAGTACCGTCCTCAAAAAGATAAAAAATTCTGGCTTCACGGACTGCCTGTTGTGTTTGAAAAAAACGAAGGAAAAATGGTCTGGGGCCATTCGCTTCAGAGCATCGAAAAAAGCGCACGGGGGCTTGGGCATCATTTTTTCAAAAATGACCCGGACGGGATTTTGCGCAGGGTCGATCTCCGGTTAAGCGACGGGGTCGAGGAGTTTCCTTACCTTGGCGTGTTGCCGGCCGCGGTTTTTTCAGGCGACAAATCCCATAAAACAACGGAACTCAAATTAGCGGAAGATGAAAATGGGTGTGTGCTTATCCCCTGGCTCAAAGACCACGGGAGTCAATTTACGAAATGTAATTTTTCTGAAATCATCCACAGTTATTACGGAATTCAAAAGGGGATGGCCCCGGTCTTGTCGCCTGAACTGATCCGGGGAAAAATTTGCCTCGTGGGTCTTACCTCCCAATCCCAGACTTTAGTGCCTATGACACCCTTGGGGAGTGAAACCTCTTCCCTCGCGGCTCATGCGCAAGTGATGAATGCCGCTTTGACCGGACAGTGGATCCGCCTGGTTTCCCGGTTTTCCAATCTGATTTTTCTGGTGCTTGTCGGGCTGATGGCCGGCCTGCTTTTTATGATTTTGCGCGGAGCCATGTCGCTTCTCGCGGGACTCTTCTTAGCGGTGGGATGGGTGGTTTTTGCTTTTATGGTGTTTAAATATCTGCATCTCTGGATCTTCTCGGCGCATCAACTCCTTCTGATTTTAACCCTCTTTGTGTTTTCAGCGATTTATGTCCAGATTACGGCGGCCCGGGATCGGTCGGTCCTTTTTCATCTGGCGACGCGGGATGGTCTGACCGGGCTTTATGTGATTCGCCACTTCCGCTTGATTATGAATCAGATTGTCCGGGAAGTGACGTTTCGCAAGGAGCCTTTGTCGATCATTTTGATTGATATCGATCATTTTAAAAATATTAACGATACTTACGGACATCCCGCCGGGGACATGATCTTGAAAAAAGTAGCTCATACGCTGGCCGCCTACATCCGGAAAAAAAGGCCGTTTTCCCAGGTGGATTTTGCCGCCCGTTATGGCGGAGAAGAATTCATTATTATGCTTCGAAAGTCAGGGTTGAGAGAAGCTGTCGAACAAGTTGCGGAGCGTCTGAGAGAAAAAGTGGCGAGTACCCGGTTTGAGTGGGAAGGAAAATCTGTCCAGGTGACGATCAGTTTGGGCGTGGCCACACTTCGCCCCGGAGAAAATGTTCCTGACCCCATGGTTCGCCGCGCCGATGCGGCCCTGTATCGCGCGAAGGCTCAAGGACGCAACAGGGTTTGTTCCGAGTAAGGTCGTTTTTTATTTTTCAGTCGTTTGTTAAATGAGGGGATAGAAATACTTGTGAAATTGCCTCTAGTTATTTAGGATTTTGCCGTAAACCTGATAAAGAAACGGAGAACGACATGAGGAACTTAAAACTGAAAGAGACACGTGGTGCGGCGCTCGTGACGGTGGTCGTGGTGATTGTTGTGGTGACGATGTTGGTGGCGGCGGGTCTGAATTTTGTGACCGGAATGACATCGTTGAATACGGAAGCCCTGGATGGAGTTCGCGCCCTGTATCTTGCCGAAGCCGGTCTTCAGCGGGCGTTGCATGAAATCAGAAACGAAGATAATCCTGCCACTGAAGACGAGCCTCTCGAATGGGATTTTTCAGGAGATATAATTCAAATTGATATTGTTGCTGACGATACGGATCCAAGTTTATACGATGTTACATCCACGGTTTCGTTGGGTCGTGCCGAGCGAGCGTCTACAGCGACGATCCGTAAACAGGGAGGAGAGGCAGTTATGACAGGGTGGGGTCTATGAGATGGGACGAGCGGGGATTAAGCCTTTTGGAGATTCTAGTGGCCAGTGTCATTCTGGGAGTGGCATTGCTTGGTTTTACCTCGAGCCTTCAGTTTATTGAACAGACCCACACGGTCAAGGAACGTCAATTGGAGGCCCTGAATTATGCGCGCGAGACCCTGGAGTCATTGTTTCTTCCAACGCGTGCTTATGATTCCCCTGAGCTAACCGCTGGGGATCATACAAGCAAAGATACCGCAGATCCGGATTTGATCTTGTCAGACGATATTGGTTTACAGGGAGCCAGTCGTTCTTATAAGGTGACGGCTTACGATGATGGTGAAGTGACCGGCAAACAGATTGATGTAACGGTTTCATGGACTGAAGAAGGTGGGGCCAGACA
>DCTJ01000052.1 GCA_002329545.1 Candidatus Omnitrophica bacterium UBA1443 | reverse complement strand
ACATTTCTATTTTGGCTAGACACTTTGGGAAAAAACGGTTGACCTGCCAATGAGGTGAACACTACAATCCCGTTTCAAGCGGATGCGGCTGGATTACCTCGATAAAGGAAAAGATTAAAAACTTTTGTGTTTTTGAGGTACCTGGAAAATCTAAAAAGTATTAACTGAAAGAGGAGTTGTGTCATGTCAAACGCAGGAAGGAAACGCACGCGCCGGAGCGAGATCGCTCAACGTCAAAAACGGCGAATGAAAATCGCGAAATTGAAAGAAAAAATTGAATCGGCCAGGACCGAGGGGGACAAGGAAGTTCTTTTGCGCAAGCTCCGGAAAGTGGCGCCTTGCGCGTCTTTACAATAACCAGAAAGGATGACAAAATGAAAAAAATTATCGTGGCCTTGTTTGTGGCGACTTTGATGTTAGGGGGAACGAGCGCTTTCGCGGCGGTCGATTGCACGAAAGATAGCCCCATTGACCAGGTGGGTGACTGGTTCGCCACGCTGGGGAAGGATGGAATGGAGAAAAACGCCGTGTTGGCGGAACGTAAGGCGAACCGCGTGGCGGCCTGCGCCAAGCGGGAAGCCGAGAAAGCCGCCAAAAAGGTTCAACAGGCCGGCAGTGACATGAAAAAGAAAATGGGTTTCTAACGAGCCAGTATGTCAAATCAAAAAGGCCGGGGTTATCGCCCCGGCCTTTTTTATTTTTCAAACCCAACGATGTAATGTTTCCCATTAAACAAGGGGAAAATAAGCGAGTGGTGACTTAGGTTGTTTTGCCTGCTCTTTGGAAAGCTGGTTCGGAAGTAGGCTGGTAGCCGTTTCGGAGATCAGAAACGGATCCTGTTTGAACGCATCTTTGCTGTGGCGGAGAATCGGGTGTTAACAGTCCGGTTTAATGCCGTGAGCCAATCCCCGATTTTGGATTGGATGCTGGGAGAGTAACCGACGATCTTTTGGCATGCCAGTCAGGAACAACAACAAGGTAAAACCAGAGCTCCAAATGGCCATACGGGTCTTGGTCATATTGATGCTCCGGAATTGCTTAAATACCGCTTTTATAATTCAGGTGAATACAAGGTCACGCGTCAGATAGTGGCCATAGCCTACCGGATTTTGATATGATTGGCGGTAGAGGAAATTCTTGAAGCCGATGATGTAAAATTAATCACAGAATTTTTCTCTGTGAGATAGATTCTTGTTGCGAAGGGTGATAAATCCTCATCTTAACATGTAATTGGGTGTTTGTTATGTTGAGCAAGAGGATGTCTAAATATGAAAATTTTGTATCTGCATCAATACTTTAAAACACCTCAGGAGCCCGGGGGTACCCGGTCTTACTGGATATCCCGAGAACTGCTTTCACGCGGACATGAGATCACTCTGATTGCCGGCAGGCAGAACCGTGAAAAAAACAGAGAGGTCAGAATTATTGATGGCATCAAGGTCGTTTATTTTAAGGCGCCTTATGATAATGCCATGGGAATGACCCGGCGAATTATTGCTTTTTTGAAATTTATGTTTTGGTCGACTTGGGAGTTGCTAAATCAAAANNGCGTTGGATTTCCAGTTTTAATTCTGAGCCTGTTTAGCAAAACGCCTTTTTTGTTTGAAGTGCGTGATTTATGGCCTGAGGTGCTTGTCCAGATGGGGAGTCTTAAAAATCCCATTTTGAGAAAAATGGCTTATGCCTTTGAAAGGCAAATTTATAAAAAAGCCAGACATGTAGTAGCTTTGNNTATCGTAACAGCCGGTGTAGCACCCCAAAAAGTATCTGTGATTTCTAATATGGCGAAGATCGACAAGTTCTGGCCGCGCGAGAAAAATACTTCTATTTTTGAGAGATTTAAACTTAATCCAACCTCGTTTAAGGTTATCTACTTTGGCACGTTAGGTTACGCAAACGGCTTGGACAATTTTGTTAATGCTGCCAAGCTTGCCAAATTAAAGAATATTGAGGATATCGATTTTGTGTTGATTGGAAATGGGGCTATGAAAACCCGATATGAAGAAGTTAAAAACAAAGAAGAGATTAATCATTTGATGATACATGATACTTTACCCATGGATGAAATATCTGAACTGGTTAACGTATGCGATGTTTCTTATGTTGGATTTTCTCATGTCCCTGTCCTTAAAACAAACTCGAGCAATAAATTTTTCGATACTCTCTCGGCCGGCAAACCCATAATTATAAATTACGATGGCTGGATGAAAGATATTATTGAAAAAGGTGAATGTGGTATTGCTGTTCACCCCACGGACCCCAATGATTTATTAAAAGGAATCATTTCCCTGAAGGAAAACCCTGAAATCGTAAAAAAAATGGGACAAAATGCCCGGCTGTTGGCTGAGACGCAATACGATAAATCTATTTTGTGCCGAAAATTCGCGGATGTTGTGGAAACGATCTGCCTCACGCCGTTCAAAGAAAACGGAATAGACTGAATTGGATGGAATTTATAGCAAAGATTTTTTTGAAGTTGGTTCATAAGTTCTTTTATTTGTCGATAGACAGGGTGACGGTTTAATTCTCAAAAGTAAGTTTTTAAGGCAATAAGTAATTTTTTTACTACCGTGATCCTCCCTCCGGAAATGCCGCCAGGCGTCTTTAGAGTTTTCGAAGGATTGTAGCTCTGAAAGGAGATTACGACTCGTTTCTTTTGAAAACCGGATGACATATAGCTTAGCTGATAAGAACAATTTTGTTTCAAGACCCTTTGTATTGTTGCCAACTGTTTACGGGGCAAGAGTAAATTATTTTTTAAGGGAACTTTTTCCCCCGGGGACGGGTCTAACAGGAGTGAGCTGAGGACTGGACGATGCGGGAAATTGAAAGAGAGCTTATTGAGAAGGCTGGAAAGGGAGATACGCGGGCGTTCCGGGAGCTTTATGACCAGACTTCCGGTTATGTTTACGGCTTGGCGTACCGGGTGACGGGCCGCAAGCATGACGCGGAAGAGGTCGCGCAGGATGTCTATGTAAGAATACATCGCTCCTTGGCGGTTTTCCGCTTTCAGTCGGCTTTCAAGACCTGGCTTTATCGAGTGGTCTTGAACACGGCTCTAAATCATCTCAAGAAAAAAAGACGTATAGCGGGACATGAGGTGGAGGACACCGAGGGTTTTAACGCGGTAGCTTCGCCCGAAGCGGTCCGGAGCGTTGAAATATCGGAATCGGAGCTGAAATTGAAGCGGATGCTGGAACGGTTGAATCCCGACCAGCGGGCTTGTCTCGTGCTACGTGAATTGGAAGGGATGGATTATCAGGCGATTTCCGAAACATTGGGGATTAATCTGAATACCGTAAGATCCCGGTTGAAAAGGGCGCGAGAGGCTTTGATCGCGATGGGAAAAAAGGAGGTGGCAAACGATGCGATGTTTCAAAATACGTGAGCGATTAGTCACCGATTACAGGGATGGCGAGCTTGGGAAACGAGAGATTGCCCAGATTGAAGAGCATTTGAGGGGTTGCGAAGCGTGCCGCGAACTTTTCGAAGAAGTGACGCGGTTCGCGACCCTCCCTCGGCCCGCGCGAGGAATTGAGATGGAGCCGGATTCCCGCGTTTGGGAAAATATCGATCGAAAAATTTCACGAAAGCGGGGTGAGGCGCGTGGGATTCGAGGTTTGCTGGATTTTATAACCATGTTTTTTAAGCCGCATCTGGCTCTAAAAACCGCGGTTGCGTTTTCTCTGGTCGTCATGATTGGGGTCATGATCTATTTTCCGATCAGGACGTCGACTCCGATCGATCTGGAAGTTTCCGAATATTTGTCGGAGCAAATGGAGATGATGTCCATCCTCGGGAGTGGAGATTTTGAGCGGCTGAACTCTGACGATGACTTTCCGATTTTTGAAGCGGATTTTTTTGATTGGGCCTGAAGGTGACGGGAACTTTTCGGGACTTTGCATGGTCTTACTTGTCAAAAAGGAGGACGTGAAGATGAATAAACAATGGATCGTAAAACCAATGGTTTTTTTGGCGGTCGTGAGTTTGATGATGGCGACACCTCTCGCCTACGGCTATCACGGAACGGGTGAAGGCAAGCAAGGAAGATCGGGGCGTTTCGATTTTAAAAGGGGCGGTGGCCCGGAATGTATGTTCAAGGATCTCGGATTGACCCAGGAACAGCAGGATCAACTGAAGGCCTGCCGTGGCGCTGAAAAAGAGCAGTGGAAAACAGGCCGTGAGGCGTTGAAAACAAAAATGCGGGCGCTTCACGAAGAGATTTCAAAACCTGATATGGACAAGGCCAAGGTCGATGCCATCGTGATGGAGATTAATGCTCTCAAGGGGCAGGAGTTTGCCCGTCGGACGGAAGGAATTGTGGCAATGAAGGAAATTCTCACGCCGGAACAGTTTGCCAAATTTCAGGAACACCATCAAAAAAAGATGGAGAAGAAACAGTGGAAGTGGAAGAAGTGTCCGAGGGGAGGACGGGGGGATTTTCCCCAAAAAGGCGATGAGGTTTCGGGCTCTGCTGTTTGAATGAAAGGATGTCGGTTTCCAAAACCCGTGTTCCGCAAGTCGCGGAGCACGGGTTTTTCGTGTCGAGGCGCCCGCGCTCTTTACGCCCCTGAGGGTTGGTGGTAGTATTTCACCATGATTGACAAACCCAGGCTCAAAAAACTTCTCGAAGAATGTATCAAACTTGAAACGGACGCGATCGCGCTTTATGCTCAAAAGATTGAAGCCCCCGCTTTTTTTCAGGTTTTCTCGCCCGAAGACAGAGAGCGCGTTCAAAAGGCGCTCGCGGCTTTGGCTGAGGATGCCCGTAGCCACAAGGGAATTTTGGAAGCGGTTCTTGCCAAAGTCCAGGGAGCCGAGAAGAATGAATTCTAAAGAAGAGGCCGTCGCTTATCTGCAAAAAGTTCTGGCCCAGGAAAGGGCCACGATCCATAAAATCCAGGAAGTGATCAGCGTCGTCAAGGACCCGCAGATTAAAAGCCCGCTAGAAGATGTTTTCCGCGATGAGGTTCGGCATGGTTCTTTCGCGGTGCTGATTTATTCCCTCTTGCAGGGAGTGGCCCAGGAGGAGGTCAAGGCTTATGTTTTTTTCCGCCAGTTACTTGATTCTCTTCTTCCCAGGCCAGGTCGGGAAAAACGGCGGTATCTTCGCGAACCCGTTCTCGGGGTGGTCCGCATGCGGAGCCGTGAAAGCGCTCTTCGCTATGAAGCGAAATGCATGGATTTTTCGCTGAGCGGGATCGGATTTGAATCGGATCGAAATGTTCCGGTTAATGATATTTATGATTGTGAAATAGAACTTTACGGCCGTCCCGTGTCTCTGGAACGAAGCGGCAAAGTCATCTGGACGAAAGAAGTTTTGCCGGGGACCTTTTTTGGTGGCGTTCAGTTCGAGGGTGTGTAGTTTGCCACGGGAAAAGCGGTCATGTCTCGTTACTCACGCAAGGACGGTAAGCGCATTCCAGCGGTTTTTTCCCGGTTTCGGGCAACGCGACCGGTTCGATGGAAGGGATGGCGACCGGNNTTTTGAATGCCTTCAGGAATCGCGATTTCAAAAATGTGCCACTTCCGGTCGGGTGGAACGTGAATGGGAATTTTGAATTGGTGAATCAACGGATCTCCCTCGTGTTTTAACTCTATATAGAAGCAATTGCATCCTTCCTCGGTATTTCGGACACGGAGATAAAGGTAATTAAACTTTGAAAGATTGGTGTAAGGAATGTATCCCCCCCTCCAGCCCTTACCTCCCGCGAAATGAAGCAATGACTTCGCTTCGTTTTTATGGAAGGGGAGGCCTCCATGCGTGGGGCGCCAAAATCTGAAAACTTCAAATTCCTCCGGCCCCTGTTGGGCCACGGCCGCCGCGCCGGAAGAAATTTCTGATTTTGAAAGAGAAATGTTTTGAAGATGAATCGTCCCCTTCCGGTCATGGGCCCCGGATTTTGACAGCAGATAGCGCGGGTCATGGAGAGCGACGCCGATATAGTTGAACGGTTTATAACTCGCCTCAGGAATGGGTTCCAGGGTGTGGACCAGAGTTTTGTATTGCCCGTCTTCCGAAAGAATCCCGGGTTTTGTGGTATCGATCACGGCGGCGGCCAGCGTGATACCGTCGCTTTTCAGCTCGATTTCAAAACTGGCTGGATCGGAACGAGTGGGGATCGTGACGCTCAAGTAGCGCATGTCGGAAATGCTGACGGCTCGATCAATATAGGTTCCCCGGAAGGCCCACTGATCGAAATATTCAAAATAGGCCGGGATTTCATATTCGAAGGCGAAAGGTTTGCCCGGCGCGACGTCCTGTTCAAGGGTGGGTAATCCCACGGAACGCACGTTTTTTCCGTGAAGATGCCCGCTTTGCAGATGGTCCGAGACGTTATAAACGGGGCCGGGATCCGCCAGGGGGAGGATCTTGACTTCGAAGGTGTCTTCCGTTGGAGCGGGATAAGGTTGGGTTGGAAGGTACATCGGTTCATGGTTTCGCTCCACGAGCATCTGTTTGAACTTGGCATGCAAGAGTTCGATCATTTTAACGTACATGGAAATCTGTTTTTTGGGGACAGACCGCTCCTGCATGTATTTAATCGATTCTTCCACAACGCCGCCACTTGCCGCGAGAAGGGTCATTCCCTTGGCGTCGGCCGTGAAGATGTCGGCGTAACCGTCACGGCCGACCGATTCCAGCGCTCCGTAGGGAGTGACAAAATCATTGAATTGATAAAATTCGGAAAGCCAGGACGCGCCGACCACGGGAGAAATTAGCATTCCCATCGCGGTCGCGAAAAAAACTCCGACGTCACTTCGATCAACGGGGTTGCAGGCGATAGCGGGAATTCCCATCTGGCGGTAAACTCCCTTGGGGTCGTAGGCCGTACTTAAAAATCCCGGGAGCCGGTTCTTCCGCGCGTGATCCGCCTGCGNNAGCGCCCAATGTTCCTGGAACGAGGAGCGGAAGCCGGTCAAGGTCGTGATTTTTTCCCGGGAAGCCGTCATGTACTCCGTCGTTGGAATGGCCAGATTGTCCCACGCCTCTTCCGGAATTTGTCCGTTCAGGACGCCCCAAAGTACCGCCATGGTGCCCTCGAACATGTCGTTCAGGTAGTAAGTTTTATCTCCCGACCATACCTGCGTCAGCGGATCGTATTGGATGGTGCCGTGGAGAAGCTTTTTTTCAGGGTCGTAAAATTTCCGGTAATTTTGGTAACTCAGGATGGTGCTGGCAAGGGAAGCGATCTCTTGCAGGTCTTTTCTGGGCGAGTCTTCAAGTCCGGCGACCGTAGCCGCCAACGCCCAGGTCATTTGTCCGTTGTCAAGGGACGGAAGTTTGGTTGACGCGGGCGCGATGGTGGCGTTGGGGCGGATGTCGACCCAAGGAAGAAACCCGCCGTATTCGGGGTATTTCCCGATGTAATCCAGTATGGTCAGAAGCGTTTTTTTGAGAAAAGCGGTGGCCTCTGCCGCTGAAAGCGGGGCTTCCTGGAGCTCCGGTTTTTCCTGGATTATTTTTAGCAGGTAAGGGATCAGAAGAGAGAGTTTGGACGCCGCCGTGTAATTGCCGACTTCACTTAACAATTTTTCTTTCAGACGTAGGCGAATATGGTCATAAGGCATGCCGGTTTTTTCATCCAGGCCCACATCGGGTTTGAAGTATAAGGCTTCTTTCGGAATCAGGGTTTTGCGAATGAAATCTTTCAGTGGCTCGGAAAGTGGAAGTTCCCGGTCTTTCAGGTAAAAATCGGGAGTGACCGGGAGGTAAGGTTTTTCAGCGTAAGAAACCGGTTTTTCGGGCCCACGAATAAGCACTGTTTTTGGAGGCAAGGCGGCGGAGTCGGCGGAAGGGCCAGACGGTGGAGTTGCTACGTCGGGAATCGGAATGATTTGAGGCGGTGATCTCGCGGAATCAGGCGCGGCCGCAAATGACAGGGAAGCTGTCCCATAGACAAGGGAAAGAATGGCGGCAAGCTTCCAGTTTTTTAATTTTGCCAGAATTTTCATATGAATTAGATTTTTTGATCGTCAACCGGCATAAATAAAAGATCCAGAGCTGAAATTCTTCGTTCTTTGGGGCCCGCGCGGTAGGGGGATCAGACGAAAAACGCGGAATTCCTTCAAGATTCAACATTTTAAAAGTCTTGAGCTTGCCCGACAAAAGAATCCACATCTTTTTTCTGAAAACGATCGGGTATCTTCCCCAACTCAAAAACAGCTGAGGGGAATATAACCCATCCGGTATTGTTTTACAAATCCCTGGTTTTTACTTGCTAGCACTTACTATCAACTTTATACAATAACGTTTATTACCTTCCTTTTTTCGCGTGGATTCAGCTTGGCGATTCTCTAGATCAGACGCAAAAAATCAAGGATCGAAACAATCGCGGAAAAGATCAGTTTTTGAACACTGATAATGACGGGAGTGAGAAGCCCACTAACGATCAGAAGGATCAAAATGAAAAATCCGTACGGTTCAATCCGGGAGAGGGCGCGGTTAAGCTGTTCCGGGAGAAAGCACATCACAATTCTGGAGCCGTCCAGCGGAGGGATTGGAATGAGATTCAGGGCGCCGAGCGTAATATTGATATAGATGAGGATCGGTAGCGACTTGGCAAGAAACGGGAGGGCACGGATTGTTTCAATCTGTAGCAAAGCGATCGCGATTGACGCGATCAGGATATTGGCCGCGCATCCCGCGAATGAGACGCAGAAAAGCCCAAGTCTTTGGTGTGAAAGACGGCTATAGTTGACCGGGACCGGTTGGGCCCAGCCAAAGCCTATCAGAAACAGGGCGAGTGTCCCCATGAGATTAAGGTGTGGCAAAGGAGCGAGCGTTAGCCGTCCCGATCGTTTGGCGGTATCGTCGCCGAAAAGATAGGCGACCCCCCCGTGCGCGACTTCATGCAGAATGACGGAGTAAAGCAAGAGTGTCGCGAGAATCAAAAAAGCGACCGGATCCTGATAAAGAAGTTTGATTAATCCCACGGATTTTTCCTTTCCCTGAAAATTTTAAAATTTTTATCACTTCCATTATATGAAAAAAGAGAGGTTTTTTTGGAATATTAAATTCCCGAAATTGACGCGGATCAATGGGGGCGATATTTCTTTGACTTTGAAGAGAATCTGGGACTTTGAAAGACTTAATTAAGAATAAGCCGGATAAAGCAGGCGGGGAAAAGACCGAGACCGAGGACGCCGGCGAACATGAGCCAGGTAACGACGGAAGAGGAGACGGGTGGCTTGGGAAGCGAGGTCTGGGGATCGGTCGGGGGCACCAGGTACATGACCCGAATGATCCGGAAGTAGTAGTAGGCCGCGATGGCACTGTTCAGGGCGGCCGCGACGGCCAGCAGGATAAAGTTCGCTTCGATGGCGGCGGCGAAGACGTAATATTTTCCGATAAATCCCGCGAGCGGCGGAAGTCCCGTGAGCGAAAGAAGGAAAACCGTTAGTAATGCCGCGGAGACGGGGGAACGCCGGGACAATCCGGCGTAAGAGGCGATTTCATCATCCCCTGTATGTTCTCCGATAAACGTGACGATCGCGAAAGCCCCGAGATTGGTAAAAAGATAGGCGAAAAGATAAACCAAAATCGCGTCGCGCCCCAGCGTGGATGGAAATACCGCGAGCCCCATCAGAATGTAGCCCGCCTGCGCGATCGAAGAATAGGCGAGGAGGCGTTTGATGTTTTTCTGAGAGATCGCGGTGAGGTTTCCGATCGTCATCGTGAGGATCGAGAGCCACATCAGGATCACTGGCGATTCGATGGGTGACGTCCCAAACATGGCGCTGAGCACTCGCATCAATACCGCGAATCCAAGCGCTTTCGGAGCGACCGTCAAAAACGCGGTGACCGGTGTCGGCGCGCCCTCGTAAACGTCCGGCGCCCAAAGGTGGAACGGAGCCATCGAGATCTTGAAGCCGAGGCCAACGAAAAAAGCGAGAAGCCCCACGGTCGCGATCGGTTTCATNNGGGAAGGCTGTTTAAGGCATGTCCGATCGATGGGAGGCTGATGGAACCCGCCGCTCCGAAAAGGAGTGACATCCCATAAAGCATGACCCCCGAGCAGAAACTTCCGAAGAGTAGGTACTTAACCGCGGCCTCTTTGGCCTTCGGGTCATTTTTTAGAAATCCCGTGAGCAGATAAGACAGGATGGAAACGAATTCAACCGTGAGAAAGATCATGAGCAGATTGTTGGCGGCCGCGACCGTGATAAGCGCGAAAGCCATCAAAAGGAATAGTCCGTAAAACTCACCTTCCTGGCCATCTTTCTTGATCGGGGAAAAACCGAAGGAGATCAACAAGGTCGCGGCGACCGCGATCAGGGCCAGAGCCCGGAAAATGTTCGCGAACGAGTCGAGGTGGAAAAAGCCGTAAAAAAGCTCAAGCGGTTCCCGGGGCGAAGTCAGGAAACAGGACGCCGCCGCGAGAACGAGAACCGAGAACCAGCCGATATACCGTTTCCCCTTGAGAAACAGGTCCAGGCACAGAGCGGTCAACGAGCCTCCTAGCAAGATCAGCTCCGGAATAAAATGTCGTAAACTTTCAACGGGTCCCATGACTTTTCCTTTTAAAGTTCATAAGCCATTATATTTTGATTGCGATTAAGAGCGCGTCCAGCGTCGGGATCATGTAATTCAGGATAATTTTCGGATAAAGACCAATTCCGAGAATAAAGATCATGAGCGGTACGAGCGTGGAAAGCTCGAGCGCGGTTATGTCCGGAAGTTTTGCCCATTTGGGGTTCAAATTTCCGAGCAAGACTCGATGGATCATGTAAAGGAGATACGCGGCGGCTAGCAGGATCCCGATCGCGGCCAGCCCCGTGATGAGCTTCGAATATTGATAGGACCCCAGAAGCGTTAAAAACTCGCTGACAAAGCCTGAAAGCCCGGGGAGGCCGAGAGAAGCGAGCGAGAAAAACGTCAGGATGCCCGCGTAGACCGGCATGGTCGCGCCGAGCCCACCAAAAGCATTTAACTCCCGCGTGTGAGCGCGGTCATAGAGGACGCCGACAAGAAGAAAGAGGCCGCCCGTGATGGTCCCGTGATTAAACATTTGAAGTAGCGCGCCCCTGAAACCGTCGGCGTTCAGGGCCGCGAGGCCGAGTAACACAAAGCCCATGTGGCTGACGCTTGAATAGGCCACCATTTTCTTAAAATCCGTCTGCGCCAGCGCGATAAAGCCGCCATAGATGATGCCAATGACCGCGAGAATTCCCATGGCGGGCTGAAACCAATGGGCCGCTTCCGGAAAAAGAGGATAGCTGAACCGGAGGAATCCGTAGGTTCCCATTTTCAGGAGAACGCCGGCGAGGATGACCGAGATTGGGGTTGGCGCCTCGACGTGCGCGTCGGGGAGCCAGGTGTGGAACGGAAAAATAGGGACCTTGATAGCGAACCCGAGGAAAAACGCGAGGAAAACAATTTTTTGAAAAAGGAGTCCGAATTTCACGTTCGCGAGCACCGTCATATCAAACGTATGGGTGGGAGCGGCGAAGTAGACGGCAAGAATGCCAAGTAGCATGAAGAGACTTCCCGCGAGCGTGTACAGGAAAAATTTGATCGCGGCATATTCTTTCCGCGGGCCGCCCCAGATGCCGATCAAAAAGTACATCGGGACCAGCACCACTTCCCAGAAAATGTAGAACAGAAAAAGGTCGAGAGCGAGAAATGTCCCCATCATGCCCGTTTCAAGAAGCAAAAACAGGAAATAATATTCTTTTTCCCGTCCGCCTTTGACCCGGATATGCGTGAGGGAACCGAGACAGGCCATCAGCGAAATCAGCGCCGTAAGAACGATCATCGGAAAACTGATTCCATCCACGCCGAGAAGGTACTGGACGCCAAATTGCGGAATCCACATGACGCGTTCCACGAGCTGAAAACCCGGCTCCGAGGCGCGAAAAACCGGAAAGGCCAGACAGACGAGTACGGCCGTGAGCGCGGTTGTCCCGAGCGCGATCCACCGGATCAAGTGTGCGGCCCGTTTGGGCACGCAGAGCAGTATGAATGCTCCGAGGAGCGGTGTAAAAACGATCCAGCTTAGTAAATGTGAGGACATTCCAATCTCCTTTTCAGTACAGAGTATGGCGCGTGGCGTCCGGTTTTTCACCGTCCGCGAAACGCCTTACTCCTTACTCAGATAAGTTTTAATTCCCAAATGATAAAAACAAGAAAACTCAAAAAAGCGATCAAAAGGTAATTTTGAACAAAGCCCGTCTGTAGACGCTTCACGATCGAATTCAGCAGGCGCGTGAACGTGCCCATAAAGTTGACGAGCCCGTCCACGATGTGCTGGTCGATCCAGTTTTTGACCGCGCCGATCCAGAGGCTGCCCGTGCCGGCGCCGTTGACCGCGCCGTCGATGATCGACACGTCAAATTTGAAGAAGATCGCTCCGACCGCGTTGAAAGGGCGGATGATGTATCTTGAATAAATTTCATCAAAATAAAACTTGTTGAATGAAAGCTGATAAAGAGGGCGGAACGTTTTGGCGATCGCCTCCGCCCGGTGGATGTTTTTTAAGTAAATAATTCCCGCGAGCGCGATGCCGGAGATTGCGGCGACGACCGAACAGGTCATCACAAACGTGGACGGATGATACTCGGGATGATGGATCGCGTGAGCGAGGAACCGCTGAAACCAGTGGTGCGTCATGGGAGAGCCCGGGATTCCGAGCAGGATGGCCCCCACGGCGAGCGCCCAGAGAGGCAGGGTCATCAAGGCCGGAGATTCGTGAGCGTGAACTTTCGGGTCTCGCGCCTTTCCAAAGAAAGTCATGAAAACAAGCCGGAACATGTAAAACGCGGTCATGAAAGCTGTCAGAAGAAGCGTCCAGAAAACAAGCGAATGGCCGGAAGCGAACGCGGTAAGAAGGATTTCGTCCTTTGACCAGAAACCGGAAAGCGGCGGTACGCCCGCGAGCGCGAGACTCGCGATGATAAATGTCAGAGCGGTATGTGGCATCTTTTTGAAAAGACCGCCCATCTGGCGGATATCCTGGACATGAGTTCCGTGGATGACGCTCCCCGCGGCAAGGAAAAGCAGGGCCTTGAAAAACGCGTGCGTGATCAGATGGAATGTTCCGGCGCCAAGACCTTGCATTCCAAGGGCCGTGACCATATAACCGAGTTGGGAAATCGTCGAGTAGGCCAGGATCCGTTTGATGTCTGTTTGCGTGAGCGCGATGAAGGCGGCCATGAACGCCGTGACACAGCCGATCGTCGTGACGACGGGCATGGTCCCCGGGACGGCCATAAAAATGACGAAGGAGCGGGCGATTAAAAAAACGCCAGCCGCGACCATGGTGGCGGCGTGGATAAGCGCGCTCACGGGCGTCGGTCCTTCCATCGCGTCAGGTAACCACACGTGAAGGGGAAATTGGGCGGATTTTCCGATCGTTCCGCAGAAAATACAAAGGGCGGACATGGCCAGCAGGCCCGTGTTCATTCCAAGGCGGGCCTGGCTGGTTCCCGTCAGGAGGGAGTTGATTTCAGAGAAATCCAGTGTGCCCAGCGTGACAAAAAGCGTGAGCATTCCGATCAAAAAGCCGACGTCTCCCACGCGAGTCGTCAGGAACGCTTTGAACCCTGCCTTGGCCGCCGAGGTTTTTTCAAAATAGAAACCGATCAGGAGATATGAACAAAGGCCCATGATCTCCCACGCCATGAAAAAAAGAATAAAATTATTGGCGATCGTGAGAGTCAGCATGGCGAACATAAAAAGGGAAACGTAGGCGAAGAAACGGCTGAAGCGCGGGTCGCCGGCCATATAGCCCGCGGCGTAAATCTGGATCAGGGTTCCGACGATGGTGACCATGGAAAGAAGCGACGCGGAAAGGGGATCGACGAGATAGCCAAACCTGAGCGTACCGCTTCCGATCGTCAGCCACACAAACTCGTTTGAAAAGCGCGCCCCGCCAAAAACCTTAACGCAGATCGGAAGAGCCACCGCGCACGCGGCGACACTTGCCGCGATTGAAACCCACGCGGCCTTGTTCTTAAGAAAACGGGCGCCCCAAAGAAGGTTCGCGACAAACGCCATCAACGGAAACAAGGGGACTAAATAGATCCAATCAGCGGTTACCATTTTAATAAATGAACCTCATCAGCAAAGACGGTTTTTCGGGCGCGGTAGAGTGCGAGCACGATGGCAAGCCCTACGGCGGCGGTGATTGCGGCAATCGCGATCACAAAAAGCGCGAACACCTGGCCTGTTTCCGGTGAAAGAGAAGTCGTCTGGGAAAATGCGATCAGGTTGATATTGGCCGCATTTAAAATAAGTTCGATTGAAATCAGGATCCCGATAATATTCCGTCGGGTCAGCACGCCGTAAATTCCGATTCCAAAAAGTGCGAGTGAAAAAATCAAGATATGACTGAGCGGGATCAGATTCACGGGTGAGACCCCTTTCTTGCGATAACCACAGCTCCGATGAGTGCTCCGATCAAAAGGATCGAGATCACCTCAAACGGGAAAACATAAGTACCCATAAGCGCAACGCCGAGATCCGAGACCGAAACCCGTGCGTCAAGCGTTGAGGGATTAACGGGCCACGGCGTTTTAAGAAGAACCTTTCCGATGAGAACGAGAAGTGCGAGCACACCGAGCAGCGCGGGAAGGCTCTGCTTATTGTGCTGGAGGATCGAGCGCTCTGCGATGTGTTCGGTGAGCATCACCGCGAAAATGATGACCGTAATAACCGCACCCACATAGAGAAGAATCTGGACGGCGGCCATAAATTCCGCATGAAATGCGAGATAAAGCGCCGCGGTCCCGATCAGGACTGCCGCAAGCGAAAGTGCCGCGTGGAAAAGATTTTTGAGTGTGACCACTCCCAGCGCAAATACAAGCGTGCCGGCCATGAGCGCGTAAATTCCTGTTTTGACCGCCAGTTGCAAGAAATCCATCAGTTACTCCGCAAGTTCATAAATACGTTTTTCCGGGACAAAAGGACGATTTAGCGCGGTGAGCGCGAAAAAAGATCCCGCGAGTACCCCCCCGGAAACGCCCCATCCAGCGATCCCCGGATTGAAATGCCAAAAGCCCGTGACCAGCATGTTGACTAACGTCATCGGTAAAAGAAATTTCCACGCGAACCCCATAAGCTGATCCACCCGGAAACGGGGAAAAGTTCCTCGGAACCAGATCATCACAAAAATCAGAGCGATTGTTTTACCCAAAAACCATAGCCATGAGGGAAACCACGGTCCCTGCCAGCCTCCGAGAAAAAGCGTGACTGCGATTGCGGAAAGCGTAAACGCATTCATGTATTCGGCCATATAAAAAAGCGCGAACTTCATGCCGCTATACTCCGTGTGAAATCCTGCGATAAGTTCGGACTCTGCCTCCGGAAGGTCAAACGGCGGGCGGTTACACTCGGCTACGGCGCACAAGAAAAATATCACAAATCCTGCCAGCCCCCACGGTGTGAACACAAACCATTTCAGACCGTCCTGGGCCGCGACGATTGCGCCCGTGGAAAGACTTTGGCTCATCATGATCACGGGAACAATCGCGAGGGTCATCGGTACTTCGTAGGAAACCATCTGGGCGGCGGTGCGCATGCCCGCGAGCATGGAGTACTTATTTCTCGATGCCCAGCTTCCCATGAAAACCGGAAGCGTTGTGACCGATGAAACTGCAAGAAAATAAAGCATACCGATCGAAAGATCGACCGCCGTCATGCCGCGTCCAAAGGGGACGACGAGGAATACCATCAGCGCCGGGACCACGATCACGATCGGCGCCAAGAGGTGGATCAGTTTGTCGCCGTAAGCCGGAATGATGTCTTCCTTTGTAAACATTTTGATTCCGTCCGCAATGGGCTGCAAAAGTCCCCACGGCCCCACCCGGTTCGGGCCGTAACGGTTTTGCATGCGGCCGATGACTTTCCGCTCCAACAAGGTCAGGTACATCATGATGAGCGGGCCGAGACAGAGGATCACCACCCCGCTGACCACGATTGAGGCAAGCATCACCAGCCAGTCGGGGAGAAATAATCCCAACAGATTCAAAAACCAGGTTTTTAAACTTACAAACAGTTGATCCATGTTTTTCTAATATCCAATCGCCAAAATGAAACAACAATCAAACAAATTCGCATTCCCAAATTTGAGATAGCTGTCTTTTGTTTATTGCCCGCCAGCTGAATCTTTTTGCTTTGTAGCCGCAGTTGCAACCGAGGCTTTCTTTGCTT
>DCTJ01000047.1 GCA_002329545.1 Candidatus Omnitrophica bacterium UBA1443 | reverse complement strand
GCCGCCAGCGTTTTGCGGGTATCGGCGGGGGACACGATGAACGTGAACAAACCCTGAACGCGCTTCTTGTCGAGATGGACGGATTTGACACACACGCTGGCGTCATTCTGATCGCATCGACCAATCGTCCTGATGTCCTGGACCCGGCACTGCTTCGTCCGGGTCGCTTTGACCGGCAGGTGGTGATCGAACGTCCCGATATTAAGGGCCGCGAAGAAATTTTACGGGTCCATTCCCGGGAAGTGAAACTGGCGGCGGCGGTTGATCTCGCAAAACTGGCAAGGCAGACGCCGGGTTTTTCCGGAGCTGATCTTGCCAATCTGATTAATGAGGCGGCCTTACTTTCCGCGCGCCGCAAAAAAGATGCCGTGGCCCAACCCGAGCTTGAAGAATCAATCGAGCGTGTGATGGTCGGTCCCGAGCGTAGAAGCAGGGTGATTTCAAAACGTGAAAAATTGATCAAGGCCGTTCATGAATCAGGCCATGCCATCATCGCTCTCTTCTCCCCGAACCTGGACCCGGTTCACAAGATATCTATCATTCCACGGGGCTATGGAGTCGGCGGGTACACGCTTCAGGTTCCGGATGAGGACCGAAATCTCATTACCAGGAAAGAACTCCTGGACCGGATTATGGTGCTCCTCGGAGGCCGTGTAGCCGAAGAGATTTATTTTGGTGAAATTAGCTCGGGGGCGTCGGATGATCTTGAAAAGGCCACGCATTATGCCCAGGCGATGGTGTGCGAACTGGGGATGAGTGAAAAACTCGGGAATCTGACCTTCGGTAAAAAAGACCGGCAGGTTTTTCTCGGGCGTGACCTGATGCGTGAGAAGGACTACTCGGAACAGACGGCGGTTCTGATTGATAATGAAGTCCGGAGAATTGTGGACGGGTGTTATGCGAGAGCGCGTGATCTCATTACGCAACATCAGGACAAGCTTCGCATCCTGGCCGATGCGCTTCTTGAAAAGGAAGTTCTTGAATCGGATGTGATTCGGCAGCTGGTCGGACTTCCTGCCCAGGAACCGGCGACGAATGACCAACCTAAAACCGACGAAGGTCCTACTGCGTGATCTGGAAAGCTCGCGAAAAGATAGTCAGCTTTGATCGTACGCTCCTGTCGGGCATTGTCAATATTACTCCGGACTCTTTTTCCGATGGTGGAAAATTCCTTGATCCGGCGAAAGCGGTCCAGCATGCGCTTGAACTTCTCGCGGACGGTGCCGACATGATCGATCTGGGGGCGGAATCGACGAGGCCAGGTGCGAAAAACACGGATGCCAGTGAAGAGATCAAAAGGCTTTTACCCGTGCTGAGGCAGATCCGGAAACAGACGGACGGGATTATCTCGATTGATACCACCAAGGTTGAGGTGGCGAAGCAATGTCTCGATGAAGGGGCGGATGCGATCAACGATACGNNAAAAAATGCTTGCCGCCCTTAAAAGTTTTAAGGCAGGACTGATTTTGATGCACAGCCGGGGGACGCCGGAGACGATGCAGGAAATGGCGGAATACCAAGATCTATCTGCGGAAATTCTGAAAGAGATTGCGGGGAGCGTGGAAATGGCGCTCAAGGGCGGCGTGGACCGTGAGCGAATTATGATCGACCCGGGGCTCGGGTTACCCAAAAATTCGGAGCAAAATATCGCGATTCTTCGTGACCTGAAACCGTTTCTGATGACCGGCTACCCCGTTATGGTGGGGCCGTCTCGCAAGTCCTTTCTCGGGACCATTACGGGACGTGACGTTTGCGACCGCGATTTCGGGACGGCGGCGTGTGCCGTGGCATGTGTGATGCAGGGAATTCATGTGCTCCGCGTTCATCACGTTAAAGGAATGCGTGACGTTATTAAAGTGACCGAAGCTATTAAAACAAATAACCAATGACCGAATCCCAAACCGCCAATCATGAAATTCAAAGGGTGTAATGCTTTTGAATGACAAGGGGTTGAGCGTCGTTAAATTTTTACACGGGGGATGAGGCTGTTGAAGCCGTTAGAGGAGGAAGACAATGTCCGGACATAATAAGTGGGCGAGTATCAAACATAAGAAAGCGGCTGCCGACTCAAAGCGAGGCGCCGCCTTTACAAAGATTATCCGCGAAATTACGGTTGCGGCGAAATCGGGAGGGGGCGATCCCAACATGAACCCGCGTCTCCGTACTGCCATTCAGGCAGGCAAGGACGCGAATATGCCGGCCGAAAACGTTGAGCGCGCCATTAAAAAGGGTACGGGCGAGCTGGAAGGTGTGACTTATGAAGAGGTCACTTACGAAGGGTTTGGACCGGGCGGAACGGCAATGTTGGTTGCATGTCTTACGGATAACAAGAACCGGACGGCGTCCGAGATCCGGTCTATTTTTGGAAAAAACGGCGGAAACATGGGCGGGGCCGGGACCGTCGCCTGGATGTTTGAGAAGAAGGGCCTGATCGTGGTGAGCCATACGGGAACCACGGAAGATCAACTGATGGAAGTGGCGATTAATGGGGGCGCGGAGGATATGGCGGCTGTCGGAGAAACATTCCAGGTGACCACCGCTCCTTCAGATCTCTGGGTGGTACGGGAAGCGATTGAAAAAGCGGGGATCAAGATTGAAAGCGCCAATCTGGTCATGAATCCCAAGAATATGACGGCCGTTGACGCGGGAGTCGCGCGCACGGTGGTCAAGTTGCTTGAAGCGCTTGAAGACCACGACGATGTCCAGAACGTCTACTCGAACGCTGACATTCCGGATGAAGTGATGAAAGAGCTCGCATGACGATTCGCGGTTCCCTGATCGCGGTTGGCGGAATTGAAAAAAGTTCCTTTTCTGTGAACCGCGGACAACGGGTCACGGCCTTTACGCGCGGGGCATTGATGTCATGCGCGTGATAGGCGTTGATCCCGGGACCCACAGGGCCGGCATCGGAATTCTCGAAGCGGACGGGGCGAAGTATAAAATTGTCTACAGCGGGATCATTCGCGCGAACTCCAAAGATCCTATCGCCAAAAGATTGCTCCACGTTTTTGAATCTCTCCAGACCGTTATCCAGAGTTATCATCCTGAGGTAATGGCGCTTGAGACCCTCTTTTTTGCCAAAGACATCCAGGCCGTTGAACGAATCGGGGAGGCGCGCGCTTGCGCCATGCTTGCGGCTTCCAAACAAGGTATTGAGGTGATCGAATACGCGCCGACGTCGGTCAAGCGTTCCGTGACAGGGAATGGCCGTGCGACCAAGGAGCAGGTGCAGTTCATGGTCATGAGACTTTTAAATCTCAAAACGGCGCCTTCGCTTGACGCCTCCGATGCCCTCGCGATTGCCTTGTGCCATTTACACCACCGGCTGTCTCATAAACGCATGCTTTATAAAAATCTGTTACAATCCGAACATGTGTCTAAGTAGTTTTATGATGCTCTTGGCGTTTTTTGCGGTGCTGGTTCTGCTCGTTCACTCCTACGGCGGGCAGATCCGGACCGTTCACGCCAATCTGGAGACGGTCAAGAGTTTTCTGAAAGTGCCCGNNTAAGTTCTTCGGAATTCATTTTGACTTGCGGGGCCGCTACCGGGGCCGAAAGATCGTTTATACCTACCGGATGAGCGAGCGTAGAGCCACCGCGTATTATAATATTTCCGTCGAGCCAAAAATCTTGTTGCCGGAGCAGAAAGGGTTCATCCTGGATTATCCGCGCCCGACGCAGAATACCCAGCTGGTTCGCGGGAAGATCCGTTACTCCAGGCGCTCCTTGTTCGGCGAAGGGTTTTTCGATACCAAGCTTTGTCTTTTTTCTCCGGGGGAAGTAAGCGAGGTTCTTGAAGAATTAAGCGAAGCCGCCCGACGGGTTGAGTCAGGAGAATGGAGGCCGTAACAAGTCCCCAACACTCATTGACCCTGTAGTCACAGTCTTTATAGTCAGCTCGCATTTCTCATGAATTCAGTAAAAAAAGGGCTGTTCGTCTGGTATAAGTGATGTGCTAACAGGCGTTTCTCCCCCAGTGTTGCTTCATAACAAGATTGGGTATGAATCAACTCGCACTCCGCGAAAAGGAAAAGTTGATAAATAAAAATCAGGCGGTACTTTTTATTTGTTTTCTTCAAAAAGATGGTATCCTCTTGAGCCGAAATGGAGCCTGGCGCTGGCGGCGTTGACATGGACGATCATGGCGGCGAGCCCTCCGGAAAAGAAACCGTGATTGAATTTATCAAGGTGAAAAATGTATTACTTTCTGAATGGAAAAATTGTTGAAAAGACGCCCGCCGCGGCAATTCTGGATGTGAACGGAATCGGTTACGAGGTCAGGATTTCCGTGAACACGTTTTCGGCGCTCCCGGATCTTGGTCAGAGCGTCAAACTTTTGACGCATTTTGTGGTGCGCGAGGATGCGCAGCTTCTGTACGGTTTCGCGACCGAGGAGGAGCGGGATCTTTTCAGGCTTCTGCTTTCCGTTTCGGGGATTGGTCCCAAGACGGCTTTGACGCTTCTTTCCGGGATGACGATTTCCGAACTAAAAACGGCAATTCTGGACGGTTCAATCGCGGTGCTTTCCTCGATCACCGGTATTGGGAAAAAAACGGCGGAACGTGTTATCGTGGAATTGAGAGATAAACTGACTCGCGGGGCCGGAAAGGATTCAAAAGACATCGTCCACGACATGAACGTGTCAGACTCGGCGGTCGAGGATGCCATCCAGGCGCTGGTGGCGCTTGGCTACACGAAGTTGAAGGCTAAAGAAGTCACGCAGAGAGTTTTGAAAGACGGGCTTGGGAAGAAGTTAAGCGTCGAAGATATAATCCGCAAAGCGCTCAAACACGTTTAGAATACGGCACCATACGTGAAGGATGATCCAACGGACCGTTTTTTGTGTCTCTTGTGTAAGGAATTTTATGGCAGACGACCCATTGACAAATGAGGAATTTAAACCTGAAGAACTTGACCTTGAAGTGACGCTTCGCCCGGCGACGCTGGATGATTTTGTCGGGCAAAGTCAGGTCAAGGAAAACCTCAAGGTTTTTATCGATGCCGCGATCGGGCGCAGAGAATCGCTCGACCACATTCTCCTCTTTGGCCCTCCCGGTCTCGGGAAGACCACTTTGGCTAATATTATCGCGAAAAAAATGGAAGCGACCATTCACCAGGTTTCAGGCCCCGTTCTTGAACGCGCCGGTGACCTTGCCGGGATTTTGACCAATCTTGAGAAGGGGGATGTGCTTTTTATCGATGAAATTCACCGGATCCCGCACGTGGTGGAGGAATATCTTTACTCGGCTATGGAAGATTTTTCAATCGAGATCATGATCGACAAGGGGCCGCACGCGCGCTCCGTGAAAATGCAAATCCCGCATTTTACCCTTATCGGGGCCACCACGCGTAGCGGGCTTTTGACGGCCCCGCTCCGGTCGCGATTCGGGATTGTTGAACGACTGAATTACTATGATGATGAGGCGCTCGCGACGATCGTAAAGCGTTCCGCCAAAATTCTGGAGATTGAAATTGACCACGCGGGAGCCCGGGAGATCGCCGGTCGCGCGCGAGGAACTCCCCGAATTGCCAACCGGTTGCTCCGGCGTGTCCGGGATTATGCCCAGGTCAAGGCGGGGGGAATGATCACGCCTGATGTGGCGGATCAAGGTTTGAAAATGCTTGGGGTTGACAAGGAAGGTCTTGATCCTATGGACAAGCGAATTCTCGAATATATTCTGAAAGATTGCCGGGGTGGGCCGGTCGGGGTGAACAGTCTCGCGGTTGGAGTAGGCGAGGATTCTGAAACGATCGAGGAGATTTACGAGCCTTACCTAATCCAGCGGGGGTTTTTGAAAAGGACGGCGTTAGGACGAATAGCGACGGAGCGCGCGTATCAGCATTTTCAGATGACACCGCCTGCCGCGGATCAGCAACTTTTTTAGAGTGTTTTTTTATCAATGTTTAGTTCAACCAACCAAGGAGGAGGAAGTCAATGAAAAAGCTATTTATCATAGGTTTGACGGCTTTGCTGATCCCCGGGATTTTGGCCGGATGTTCCAAAGCTGAACAAGCCAAGCCATTGCCGTTCGTTGAAGATCAGGCTGATGCCGTATTACCGGTGGGTTCGGAAGAGGCTGTTGATGAGGCCCGGATGATTGCCGAAGAGATCCAGACCCAATCAGAAGAAGCTGTCGAGGCGCTTGAAACGCCAGTTGAGGAGGCCGAGGCGCAACTTGCGGGGCTTACCGCCTTGACGGAAAATCTTAAGTCTGAATCGCAGGAAGCCCTGGCGGCTTTAGAGGAAAAAATGGACCGGGTTCCTGAGATGGAGGAAGTGATTGAAGAAGTCGGTATGGATGCCGCGGAAGAAGCCGTGGAGAATCTGGAGGAAGTGATTGAAGAGGCTGATATGGACATCGCGGAAGAAGCTGTGGAGGATCTGGAAGAAGTAATTGAAGACGTTGATATGGATGTCGCGGAAGAGGCTGTGGCGGGTCTAGAAGAAAAAGTCGCTCAGGTCTCTGACGCTGGCGCCAAGGCAGAGGGAGTGATGGAAGATATCGACATGGATGCGGTCGAAGAAAACCTCAGGAAGCTTCTTGCTGCCGAGGAAGCCGAAGAAATGGATCTGGGAGAAACTGAGGATCTCATCAAGGAAGAATCGGACGACCTTGTGGCCGGTTCTGAGCCAACGAAAATGGGCGATGAAGCAGCGGTGGCGGGAGAGCTTGAAAATCTGATTTCCTAAAAACGGCTGCGGGTAATTTACTAAAAAGGGCGGATATACTCCGCCCTTTTTAATAAATTGGTTTCCTAGCCCCGTTTGTTTAAAAACTCCCCAACTTCAGACTACATTAGTTGTTAGCGGCACGACCCCTCTTATTTCCAAGCAGTGATTTTTAAACTGCTGGGCGTCATGGCCACAAGAGGCACTCGCATTTGCCTTACAACTCTGGCTCCGTGTCTTCTTCAAAGGCTTGTACTGTTCTCTGACAAGAAGTTTCCAGACTCTAAAAAAAGACAATCAGAATATTAGCAATTATGGTCTAAAACTCATAGGAATGATGAGATATTCAATATAGCAATATATAACAACTTTAATCATTTTCAGAAATGAGCAACCTTTTGTTTTTTTCAGGAAAAAAGGTCTTTCGATGGAGTTTGCCATTCCAGAAATTGTATGATAATCTCACGAGAAATGTTGTATATCTTTTAGAAAGGGTGGCGTGAAAGCCTGATGAAAAGAACCTCTCCGAAAAGGGGTGTTTTGTGTAAAGCGACTTCAATATTGACAGTCGCTTTTTTTGTCTTCAGTGGGATCCCGATACCCGTATCCTTTGCGGAGACGAGCCAACCGATCCTGAATGAGACCGGTCTGTATACCCTGACAAAAACGTTGGAACAGGCGAATAACGAGACTCCGGTAGCAATAGAGGAACCAATTCCTTCCGGGGTTGCCATCCGGGAGCATAATCCGCTTTCGCCAGCGACTCCCGATGATACAGACGTTGCGGCCGATACGACTGAGACCGAAGAAAATGTCCTGATTGATCAGCCGGCCGCTCCGACCGTCCAGAATTACGAATACGAGCGCTACGAGTTCGAAGACGCCCTGGATCTCCTGCGGCCCGAATACGCGTCCGCGGTGATCATCAAAGACCTGATCCAAGAAGATCTCAAGAAGCTCGCGGAACTTCCATTCGAGACCGCGGTCATCGTGATCGCGGGAGAAATCGTGATCTTTACGACAGGTAACAGTTCAGAGATCGGCATCCTCCAGCCGGCGCAGGATCTGTTGAAGGAAGCCACCTTCATTTCCCATACTCACCGGAATTCCGGCCCATCCTCATTTGACCTGGCCCATGCCGTCGCGGCGCCGGGAACGGAATATATCGTCACGGGCGAAGGCGTTTATGTCTATAACTCGGACGGTTTGATCGTCGGGAAAGACGCATTTTCATTAGATGATTATCTGGGGCATTTGCACGCGGCCGTTCAGGCGGAGCAGGAGAGTAACCAGGTTCGTGCCCGCTCGCTCCTGAACCGGTTCATCAAGGAAATGGATCTTTATAACGCCGCGGAAAAAACTGAGCGGACAGTCTTCAGGCAAGCCGCCATTTCCTGGACGGGATCAGGAGGGAACACTCTTTGGTCAAACGCCGCGAACTGGTCGGGCGGAGTTGTTCCGGTCGCGGGTGACAGTGTCACCTTTACCGGCGCGGTCAACTGCACGATCGATACGGCGGTCAATGTTGCCAATATCACGCTTGNNAGCGAGCCAATGTCACGATTACGAACAACTACGTGCAACAGGCAGGGAAGTGGGTTGATGCGACTCCGACCCAGCATACCTTCACGGTTGGAAACAGCTTCTCCATTCCCACTGCTCCCGCCGCTTTTAACCGCTACGGCCCGCAGATCAACGGCGCCTATCAGGTCCGGGATGTATTCGATCTCCAGGCCATGCAGGGATATTTAACTTCCAATTTTAAACTTACGCGTGATCTTGACGCCTCAAATACCGCGAACTGGAATGGCGGTACGGGATTTGAGCCGATTGGCTACACGACGAATGATCCGTGGTTTACAAAAGGTGTTGTTAAAAGTGTTGCTCCGACCCATGCATTCCGGGGAATTTTCAACGGCGGGGAACACACGATATCGGGGCTTACCATCGATCGGCCGGACGAAAACGGTTTGGGACTTTTTGCCTATACTGCTTCCGGAGCTACGGTTCGTGATGTCGGGCTTTTGGACGTCCATATTACGGGTGGATATGGTGTCGCAGGCATTGTCGGCGGCAACTTGGGGACGGTAAATAATTGTTATTTGACCGGTCAGGTTGCGGGCTATCGGTATGTGGGAGGAATTGTCGGGGGAAATGTCGGGATCATTCTTGATTCCCATTCGTCGGCGGCTATGAATGGCACGGAGGATGTCGGCGGCCTTGCCGGGACTACTTTCGGCAAAATCGACAATTCATATGCAACGGGAAATGTGATCGGAAACGATCGCGCGGAGAATATTGGCGGGCTTGCTGGATCCGGGAAAGATCCGCACACGATTCTGAATTCCTTCGCCACGGGCAATGTAAGCGCCGGGGACAAATCGAAATGCGTGGGCGGGCTGGTCGGTGATAATACGGGAGGATCGATCACCAACTCATTTTCCACGGGGTCTGTAACCGTCGGGGACGGTGATTTTCCTGAAGGATCAATTAATTACACAGAGCAGGTGTCTCAGATCGG
>DCTJ01000004.1:2910-3065 GCA_002329545.1 Candidatus Omnitrophica bacterium UBA1443 | reverse complement strand
GAACCCCAAGATGAAAAAATATATCTTCGGGGAGCGGAACGGTATTTATATCATCAATCTCGAGATCACGCTGGCCTGTCTCGAAAAAGCCCTCCAGTTTATCAAGCAAGTCGCGACGGAAGGAAAAAGCGTCCTTTTTGTCGGAACCAAAAAGC
>DCTJ01000004.1:0-2889 GCA_002329545.1 Candidatus Omnitrophica bacterium UBA1443 | reverse complement strand
ATCCGCAAGTCGATCAAAAAACTCGACGAGATCGACAAGATGGAACAGGATGGAAGCTTTCAGTTTATTACGAAGAAGGAAGGTTTGGCCCTTCGCAAGGAGCGGGAGAAGCTCGAGAAAAATCTTTCGGGGATCCGCGCGATGAAAAAGCTCCCTTCCGCGCTGTTTGTCATTGACGCCGAGCTCGAGAAGATTTCGCTCGCAGAGGCCCGCAAGCTTGGCATCCCGATTGTGGCGGTGCTTGACACGAACGGAAATCCGGACGGAATTGATTTTCCCCTTCCGGGGAACGATGATGCCATCAAGGCGATCAGGCTGTTTTGCGAGGCGGCGGCGGACGCGGTTCGAGAAGGACGGCTGGATTTCGAAAAGAATGTCCGGGAAAAAGAGGAAGCCGAGGCCCAGTCCTCGGATGATGCCGCGCTGGAGGAGGCGATTGAAATCGACGAAACTCTTGAGGAAAATATTGTTGCCGAAATCGAGCCTGAAGTTGAAAAACCGAAGGTGGAAAAGATTTCTCCCAAAAAAGACACTGTTAAATAAGACCGGGGGACTAATGACCATGACCACGAAAGAAACAAAAATTAATTCCGCTGACCTGACCAAACTTCGCGAGATGACCGGGGCCGGTATGATGGATTGCAAGGCCGCGCTTTCCGAGGCGAAAGGGGATCTCAAGACCGCGCAGGATATTCTTCGAAAAAAAGGGCTTGATATCGCGAAAAAGAAATCCACGCGTGAGGCCAGGGAAGGCCAGATTGTTTCCTATATTCATTCGGGAGGGAAACTGGGCGTGATTCTCGAAGTGAATTGCGAGACGGATTTTGTCGCGAAAAACGAGACTTTCCAGTCCTTTTGCCGTGATCTCGCGATGCAGATCGCCGCGGCCCATCCGCTGTTTGTGTCGCCGGAAAGCATTCCCTCCGAAATCATGGAGCGGGAAAAGGCGATTTTTCTGGATCAGGTCAAGGATAAACCGGCGCCGGTCCAGGCGAAGATTATTGAAGGAAAACTGGCGAAGCGCTACGAGGAAATCTGCCTTCTGAACCAGAAGTTTATCAAGGACGATTCGAAGACCGTCCAGGATGTTTTGACCGCGATGATCGCCAAAATCGGCGAGAATATTCTGGTGAGGCGATTTGTCCGCTTTGAAGTTGGCGGTAATTAACCTGAGGGAACGGGTAACGGATAATGGGGAGTGAAAGCAGGAGCCATTCCCCGAAGAATGTTTCCCGTCAAAGTAATGAAAAAGGCCGTCTATAAACGCATTGTACTGAAACTGTCCGGAGAGGCGCTTGAGGGTTCCCGGGACTTTGGCATTGATCCCGAGGTCGTAAAATCTATTGCTCGGCAGATCAAAGAAGTCCACGATGTCGGTGTGGATGTCATGCTTGTTATCGGCGGCGGAAATTATTTCCGGGGCGCCGAAGGCGAGCGGAACGGTATTGACCGCGCCACAGGCGATCATATCGGGATGCTCGCGACGGTCATGAACGGTCTTGTGCTTTCGAACGCCCTCGAGACAATCGGGGTCAAGACCCGGGTGCAATCGGCGATTGAAATCCGCGCGCTTTGTGAGCCGTATATTCGCCGGCGGGCCTTGAGGCATCTGGAAAAGAAACGGGTGGTTATTTTTGTGGCGGGTACCGGGAATCCTTTTTTCACGACCGACACGGCGGCGGCGCTTCGCGCCATCGAAATGAACGCGAATGCCATCCTGAAAGCGACAAAAGTGGACGGGGTTTACGACAAGGATCCGAAGCGGTACAAGGACGCGAAAAAATATTCGGCCGTCAGTTATCTCGACGTTATCAGGCAACAGCTCCGGGTGATGGATACGACGGCGACCTCGCTTTGCATGGAAAACAAGCTCCCGATCGTTGTTTTTAATATGACGAAAGCAGGTAATATCCGCAAGGTCGTGACGGGGGAGAAGATCGGAACGGTCGTGAGTTGATTGGGTGGACCTGGGTCGGTCGAACCCTCGTGGACCGGTTTGCGACGAAAACCGGCCGAATGTCGTAAAAATATGTATTCAAGGAGGTAATTTATGGCGGATTTTGCGCAAGTGAAAACTCTGCTCGAGGACATGAAGAAGAAAATGGCCAAAGGCGTCGAGGCGACCAAAAAAGAATTCCAGAATATCCGGACGGGACGAGCTTCAATCGCTTTGGTGGAGGGGATTAGCGTCAATTACTACGATACGCCTACGCCGCTCAAGAACATCGGGACTATCAGCACGCCTGACGCCAGGACGATCCAGATCACTCCGTGGGACGCGACGGCGCTTCCGGAAATCGAGAAGGCAATCCTCAAGTCAGATCTTGGTCTGATGCCGATGAATGACGGTAAAGTCATACGGATCCAGATTCCGCCGCTAACAGATGAACGGCGAAACGAGTTGACCCGCGTGGTCAGAAAAGTTGCCGAAGAAGGGCGCGTGTCGATCCGAACTTCCCGCCATGAGGCGATTGAACAGGTTAAGAAGCTTGAAAAGGCCAAGACGATCCCTGAAGACGTTTCGTTTGCCGGCCAGAAAGAAATCCAGAAAGTGACGGACCAGGTCGTCGCGCAAATTGATGAAGCTTTGAAGCAGAAAGAAGCGGAACTGGGCGCGATATAGTTCGTTATTCGTCGCTTGAAAAGCTGGATTTTTATTTTGTCATACGTGGGCCCCCCGACCAGATTTTTGTCCAAGGGACAAAAATCAAGAATCGGACGGGCTCCGCAATCCTCGATCAGGAAATTAATGATTGCGGAGGTAGCTCCTCGCGTGCAAGCTGGTTTTTTATTGTTTTAGATGGCGTCAAAAAATTCGTGGGCCCGTAGCTCAGCCTGGTAGAGCACGTCCCTTTTAAGGACGGTGTCGATGGTTCAAATCCATCCGGG
>DCTJ01000053.1:5712-6518 GCA_002329545.1 Candidatus Omnitrophica bacterium UBA1443 | reverse complement strand
CATACGCAGGACATAAAAACCATGAATCAAACCGTCGTTGTTCTGGATTTTGGATCGCAGTACACCCAACTGATCGCGCGACGCGTTCGCGAAAACAGGGTCTTTTCAAAGGTCTATCCTTTCTACACGCCTTTTGAGAAGGTCATGGAAGATCGGCCCAAAGGAATCATTTTTTCGGGTTCGCCGGCCAACGTTTATTCGAAAAACGCCCCGGTCCCGGACAAACGGTTTTTTTGNNTTTGTTACGGGATGCAGCTTCTTTCATCCAAGCTTGGGGGAAGGGTTCATAAATCTAAAAAGCGTGAATACGGGTTTTCAAAACTCCATATTTCCAAACCCGGCAATCCTCTTTTTGAGGGAATCCCGAAGACGATTACCTGCTGGATGAGTCACGCTGACAAGCTGGACAAGATTCCTCCGGGGTTTGAGCGCCTTGCCTACACGGAAAACGCGCCGTTTGCCGCGATGGGTGATTCAAGAAAGAAAATCTACGCTATTCAATTCCACGCGGAAGTGGCGCATACGGAGTTAGGTTCCAAAATTCTTGAAAACTATCTGGTTCGCGTCTGTGGGTGCAAGAAGAGTTGGACGCCGCGTTCTTTCATCAACGAGAGCGTAAAAAAGATTCGACAACAGGTCGGGAGGGATCGGGTGGTGCTCGGGTTGTCGGGGGGAGTCGATTCTTCGGTCGTAGCCGGTCTGATCCACAAGGCGGTCGGGAAGCAGTTGACCTGCATTTTTGTCAATACCGGACTCCTTCGCCGGAATGAGGTTCAACGCGTTGACAAGACGTTTCGCGGTCATTT
>DCTJ01000053.1:0-5704 GCA_002329545.1 Candidatus Omnitrophica bacterium UBA1443 | reverse complement strand
AAAAATTATCGGCAAAACCTTTATCGATGTTTTTCAGAAAGAAGCGAACAAGCTTGGCAAGGTGCCTTTCCTCGCGCAAGGGACGCTCTATCCGGACGTGATTGAGTCGGTTTCTTATTTCGGAGGTCCCACGAGCATGATCAAGAGCCACCATAACGTCGGCGGACTTCCGAAAAATATGAAGTTTAAACTGGTAGAGCCCCTCAAAGAGCTTTTTAAAGATGAGGTTCGCGCGGTCGGATATGCCCTTGGAATTGATAAGGAAATTGTGGGCCGCCAGCCTTTCCCCGGGCCGGGTTTGGCGGTGCGTATTTTGGGCGAAGTTCGCAAAGACCGTTGTGACCTTCTGCGGTTGGCGGACTGGATTGTCGTGGATGAGATTAAAAAGTCGGGTTATTACGATAAAGTGTGGCAGTCCTTCGCGGTGCTTCTCCCT
The DNA here is from genome assembly GCA_002329545.1 of Candidatus Omnitrophica bacterium UBA1443. Taxonomy (GTDB): domain Bacteria; phylum Omnitrophota; class Omnitrophia; order Omnitrophales; family Aquincolibacteriaceae; genus UBA1443. The sequence continues at coordinate 5,268 of DCTJ01000053.1, read as the reverse complement.
GTCCGGAGCGTGGGCGTGATGGGAGACGAACGAACTTACGAGAATGCCGTCGCGGTCCGCGCGGTGACCTCGCTGGACGGCATGACCGCGGACTGGGCAAAACTCCCGTACGATTTACTCGGACGCATTTCGAACCGGATCATCAATGAAGTCCGCGGTATCAACCGTGTCACGTATGATATTTCTTCCAAGCCTCCCGCCACGATTGAGTGGGAATAGTTAAGCAGGGAAACGGGAAACGTTGAAAGGTGAGCGTTTAGAAAAGAATAGCGAGATTGGTTTTTGTTCCCCGGTAGTTGTTTTCCGAGAGACACCTGAGACATGACTCGTAGCGATTTTGTACATCTTCATTGCCACACTGAGTTTAGCCTGCTGGACGCGACGTGCAAGATTCAGGGCCTGATGCGTCGTGCTACCGAGCTCCGGTTTCCCGCGCTCGCGATGACGGATAATGGGAACCTCTTCGCCGCCGTTCAGTTCTATTCCCAGGCCATGCAGGCCGGAATTAAGCCGATCATCGGAATGCGCGCTTACGTGGCGCCCGGATCCCGGCTCGAAAAACAGGCTCATGGAATCAAGGAAGCCTCCTTCCATCTCACACTCCTCGCGCGAAACGAAGAAGGATTTAGAAATCTCACCCGCCTTTCCAGCATTGGTTACACGGAAGGTTTCTACTACCGGCCCCGGATCGACAAGGGTGTTCTGAAGGAACTGGGCGGGGACCTGATCGCTCTTTCTGGAGGGTTGAAGGGGGAGATCCCTTACTATCTCTATCACGACCAGATCGATGAAGCCAAAAAAGTGATTGATGAATACATTTCGATTTTTGGAAAAGAGAATTTCTTTCTTGAAGTGATGGACCATGGACTGGATCCCGAAAAAAAAGTGATCGAAGAGTCCCGCAAGCTGGCAAGCGAATTCAAAATCGGTCTGGTGGCCACCAATGACGTCCATTACATCCACCGACATGAGGCGATGGCGCATGACGCGTTGATTTGTATCGGAACGGGCGCGAAGCTGGATGAACCGCACCGGATGCGCTATCAGGGGGATCAGTATTATCTGAAATCCGCTGAGGAGATGAAAGAGATCTTCAAGGAAATTCCCGAGGCGATCGAAAATACCGTTCTCATCGCGAAGCGGTGTAACATCGAGTTTGATTTCAAAAAACTCTACTTGCCCAAGTTCAAGGCGCCGGAGGGGAAGACCCAGGATCAGTATTTCAATGAGCTCTGTCAGGAACAGCTCAAGGAACGCATGGGGGGATCCGTTCCGGACGAATATCAGAAGCGCCTTGACATGGAGACGACCCTGATCTCCAAGATGGGATATATCAGTTACTTTCTGATTGTCTGGGATTTTATCCGTTTTTCCCGAGAAAAAAGTATTCCCGTAGGGCCTGGCCGTGGTTCGGCGGCGGGGAGCCTTGTTTCGTACGCGCTTCGGATCACGGACATTGATCCGCTCAAGTACCATCTTTATTTTGAACGGTTTCTGAACCCCGAGCGGGTCAGCATGCCTGATATTGATATCGATTTCTGCTACGAACGGCGCGATGAGGTGATTGACTACGTGAAGCGTAAATACGGCGCGGATAAAGTGGCTCAGATTATTACCTTCGGGACGATGAAAGCCAAAGCCGTTGTCCGCGACGTGGGCAGAGTGATGGGACTCGCCTATGGAGAGGTGGACGCGATTGCCAAATTAATTCCGAATGAACTCGGGATTACGATCGAGCAGGCGATCGAAAAGGAACCGGCGTTAAAAGAACAAATCGTCAAAGATTCGAGAGTTGCCCAGCTAATTGAAACCTCCAAGGCGCTTGAGGGGATCTCCCGTCACGCCTCTATCCACGCGGCCGGTGTGGTGATTTCGGATGTCCCGTTGACGGAGCGAGTCCCGCTCTTCAAGACTGAAGATCAGGTTTGCACTCAGTTCACGATGAAAGACCTTGAAAAGATTGGGCTTCTCAAAATGGATTTTCTTGGTCTCAAGACGCTGACTGTCATTGATAAAGCGGTCAAAATTGTGAAAAAGATGCATGGGGTGAATCTCGATATTCACCATCTTCCCGAAGATGACCCCACGACTTATGAGATGCTCGCGAGGGGGGATGCCTTCGGAATTTTTCAGCTGGAAAGTTCCGGGATGCGGGATCTTCTTAAAAAAATGAAACCGTCGAAATTTGAGCATCTGGTCGCGTTGCTCGCGCTGTACCGTCCAGGCCCTCTTGGAAGCGGCATGGTGGACGATTTTGTGAAGCGAATGCATAACCCGAAATTAATTCAGTACGATCATCCGGGCCTTGAGCCGAGCCTGAAGGAAACTTACGGAGTGATCCTCTATCAGGAACAGGTGATGCGAATTGTAAGCGACCTCGCCGGTTTTACGCTCGCCCAAGCGGACTCGCTCCGTCGCGCGATCGGGAAAAAGATTCCGGAGGTCATGGCGAAGGAAAAGAAGGCCTTCATTGATGGAGCGTCCAAGCACGGCGTTAAGGAAAGGACTGCCGAAAAAATATGGGATCAGATTGATTACTTTTCCGGATATGGTTTTAATAAATCGCACTCGACGGCGTACGCCGTGGTATCTTATCAAACCGCTTACCTGAAGGCGCATTACCCCGTTGAATTCATGACCGCCCTTCTGACCTCCGAAATGAACAATACGGACAAGGTGGTGCAGTATATCGAGGCCTGCAAAAAGATCGGGATTGATGTGCTTCCGCCTGCCGTCAACGAAAGCTTCAAGGAATTTACCTGTATTGGGAAAAACATCAGGTTTGGTTTGGCGGCGATCAAAAATGTCGGGACGACCGCGATTGAATCGATTATCACAAGCCGCGAAAAGGATGGGCCGTTCAAGAATTTCTTCGAATTTGTTCAACGGGTCGATCTGCGGGTCTGCAACCGTAAGGTGCTCGAAAGTCTTATCAAGTGTGGCGCGTTCGATGAATGGAAGCTCCACCGCTCCCAGCTGATGGCGATGCTTGATACCGCGCTCGAGATGGGATCTAATTTGCAAAAAGACCGGAATCGCGGACAGATGTCTTTTTTTGAAAACACCGTTGGGGAAGGGACATTCCACGATGAACAGGCTACTATTCCCGCTATTCCCGAGTGGCCCGAAAATCAGAAACTTGCCTTTGAACGGGAGCTTATCGGATTTTATGTTTCATCTCATCCCTTATCGAAATATACCAAAGTTCTCAAGAATTACGCCACCGCGACCTCAGATACTCTGCCGGAGTTTAATCATCAGGCGGAAGCGACGATGGGCGGGATTGTTGATCAACTGAAAGAAATTCTGACGAAAAAAGGGGACAAAATGGCCTTTTTGACTTTGCAGGATCTGGTCGGGTCCTGTGAGGTAGTGGTATTCCCGAGCGTTTACAGGGAGACATCGAATCTGATTCAGAAAGATCAGCTTATTTTCGTGCGCGGTAAGGTGGATGCCCGCGACGACCCCCCTAAAATTCTGGCGGATGAGATTGTTCCGATCGACGAAGTGCCGAAGCGGTTTACCCGACTTGTGGCGATCAATCTCAAAACGGCAGGGCTTGTTCCCGACACGCTTAAAGAGGTTCGACGTATCCTCCTTCGTCACAAAGGAACGGTTCCTGTCTACATCAGCCTGATGGATCCCAAAGGCCGGCGCACGGTTTTTGATTCAGGCGAAAATCTCAAAGTGGAAACCTCGGACGCCCTTTTTGATGAGCTGGAAGCTCTTCTCGGTGAAAATTCCGTCAAAATCCGTTCGTGATATGTGATCAGGAGTTTTGTTCAAGCGGAATGGATGTACCTGTTTTTTGGGGGGAAATGTTGCTTTATTTCGTTAACTCCCTGTGTTTATTGAATTTATGATGAAATCGCTTGACGGCATTCGCCGGATTTGCTATCTTTCTCTATCTTCAAACAGGACAAGCAGTTGGGATAATTCCAACCGTGTTACTTCATGAAGGAGGTGAGAATTTTGACGAAAAAAGATATTGTCATGAAAGTTTCTAACGAAACCAATCTCACCCAAATTGATGTCAAAAAGATTGTTCAAAAAACTCTCGATGTTATTTCTGAAAGTCTCCAGGCGGGGGAAACGGTCGAACTTCGGAATTTCGGTGTCTTTAAGGTGAAAACGCGCAGGGGACGTCTTGGGCGTAACCCTCGTACCGGCCAGGAGGTCACGGTTCCGGAAAAAAAAGTTGTCGTTTTTAAACCGGGTCTTATTTTAAAAGTGAAAGTGAAGTGAGCGGCTGTGTTTTGTTCGTGATCCCACACGGGATGATTTTTGAAGTTTGAATTTAAAAGGAGGATGCGAGGATGGCTGATAAAGGTAAGGTGAAGTGGTTTTCGAACGTGAAAGGCTATGGTTTCCTGCGCAAGGATGGCGAAGAGCGGGATATTTTTGTTCATTATTCCGCGATTCAGGGAGACGGTTATAAACGGCTCAACCCGGATGAGGAAGTGGAATTTGAGGTTGTCGAAGGCGAGAAGGGACAGCAAGCCCAAAACGTTGTCCGTACCAAAAAGCCCAAGGAAGAGCCGGCTGTNNAAGAAAAGAAAAAAGACGGCAAATAAAAACAGCGTTGTATTCACCTGAAATCATTCCATAAAGCTAAGGAAGCTCGGACCATGGTCTGAGCTTCCTTGTCTGTTTATAACCCGATTATTTTGAGGTTGAAAGCCATGATAGCCCGCGATCACGATTCCCGTCCTCATGAAAGGCGGCTTCGGCGTTTTTACATTCCTCAGCCGTTAAGTCAAGCTGGAGACTTTATCCGGCTTGACGCCTCACAAACTCATCATCTTCGCCATATCATTCGATTGTCACTCGGGGATCATTGTCTTGTAACGGATGGACAGGGCTGGGAGGGGGAAGCTGAGGTCCGGGAATTTACCCGGGATGGCGGTACGAAACTCGCTATCTGCCGTATTACTAGAACCACGGAGCCGCGGACGAATAAAACTGTCTTCAGGGTCATGCCCGCGTTGCTTCAAAAGGGCAAGACCGATTTTTTAATCGAGAAAGCCCAGGAACTCGGGCTTGATGAGTTTTGGCCGATTCTGAGTGATCGTTGCGAAATAAAAATACCGGAAGAGAAACTCGTCAAAACGGTAGATCGGTGGCGGAGGATAGCGATTGAGGCCAGCAAACAATCAGGCGCCCTCATGGCCGTCAAAATATTCGAACCTGTCGCGTTCAGAAAGGCGATCGAAGCCCTGGCTGAAGATGACGGCCTTCTGATTTTTCATCCGTCACCCGAGGCTGTAC
>DCTJ01000033.1 GCA_002329545.1 Candidatus Omnitrophica bacterium UBA1443 | reverse complement strand
CAACATCCGGGCGGCTGTCGCCTGTGTTATCAAACCGCCGCTAATGAGCCAGTTCTCATTTATCCATTGATAAAACATCAGGTTCTTTGCGTCGTCTTTTTTCATCTTGACAGTCCTTTTTCTCTTCCTTTTCATGGTAAAATACTCTCCTTTTGAAAAAAGTCACGCTTTTTTTGTTTTCGCATTTGCTATTCAAATGCTTAGTTATTATATTTTTTAATATTATGCGTTTGGTTAGTTATTTCAAGAAAAAAAAGGAGAAAAATTATGCTTTTGGCTCTGAAAGCGGTCCTTGACTCGCTCCGTTCCAGCAAAACGGAGGGCAAATTCTATGTCGAATTCTCGTTTCTCGGCGGCAATACATCCTTTCTGATCGGGGAGGATCAAGCCTCCGGACTCCGTGGAAAGGAAGGGCAGGAATTCATTCTTTCCGTTCAAGTCCGTCCTCGGGCGGTGATCCTCTTCGATCGGCCGGTAACTCTTTTTGAAGGCGTGAAGCTGGTTGAGTTCTCCGTGAACCAGTCGCCGAACATGAAGCAACCGAAATGAGGGGAGGGGGCTTGCATGGGTGAGTATAAAAAAAGAGTCCCTTCTTCGGTGGCCGCCGAGGGAAGGGACAAAATCGTAAAGCGCAACGGTAATCTATCGTCCACTTCCGGGAATGTCAAGGACGCATCTTCAAAATCTCCCGATTTTTCTGTGATCCGCGAAAGAATCGTCCTCAGGGAAGCCTCTCAAAGGATCCTCCTCGAACAGGGAACAATTCCTCCGAACAGCCAATACTACGCCTGCGGCAGATACAAAATCAAGAAACACGTGGTCCTCGCTTCCGACTCGGAAGGGCAGGGGGCCATCCGCAATGTTGCACATTGTGCAAGTGTCTGGGCTTGCCCCTCTTGCTCTTCCGTCATTCAGCATTGGCGCGGAAATGAAATCGGGTTCGCCTCCTCCGCATGGTTCGCCGCCTCCCCGGAAAATGTGGTCTACTTCATGACTCTGACCGTTCCCCATTCCCGGCTCGATGATCCGTTTTTTCTCTGGACTGCCGAAAAGGAAGCATTGAATCTGTTCTGGAGCTCCCGTCAGGTCAAAAACTGTAAGAAAATCATTGCTTATCTGGGTAGAATAACTGGTGTCGAAATGACAATCGGAGATCCGATGGACCCGGAAACGAACGGTTGGCATATTCACCAGCATATTGCCATTTTCGGGAAACGTCTTACTCCCGAACTCTTTGCCTCGATCGAGAATACGTTCAAGCAAGTCTGGCTCGAGTGTTTGATCCGGGTTGGCCTCTGCAAGCCGGATCAACTTTCCACCCTTCGCGCTTTCAACTATTCGCTCCGCCTCGAGGTCGTCCGCAAAATCGATAAGTATCTGACGAAGTTCTCCAACGAAATCGGCACTCCGAATTCAAAATGTGCTCGGGTGGACGGTCGCTATACTCCTTTTTATGTCCTTACTCTGGCAGGGCAGGGGATTCCATGGGCGAAAAAGGCGTGGGGCGTTTATTACCAACTGACGAAGGGAAAACGGCAATTGGTCTGGTCGGACGGTCTCAAGGATTATTTCAAGGTTCGGGAGGTTTCCGATCAGAAGGTAGCCGACTGGAAAGCGCAGCAGAACCTTAAAAACATCGTCGCCATTTCCGATTGGCGGAAAATCCGTGCCGTTCCCAATGCCGAACTGACGATCCTTTCCGCACTTTCCGAAGGTCGCGTTGATCTCCTTTTCGACTTCCTGAATAAAGCAGGAATTGAGTATACAACCGATCCCGATTTTATGGAATACAGTGTTTCCTCTCTCCGTTCGGTCGATGGCGGCTTGTCTTATCCGGAATTCCTCCGAAAAAAGGGTAGGGGGGATATGCGGCTATGACTCCTTCCGAACTCAAAAACCACCGGAAAGCCCTGAAACTCTCTCAAGCGGAACTTGCAAGGGAACTATGTGTAACTCGTCGGGCGGTTGTCTCCTGGGAGACCGGTTCCCGGAATATGCCTCCCTGTGTCGAGAAGCTTTTCTGTCTGCTTTATAATTTGCCATACGTCCCCTCCCCGGGTTCATCTGTTCAGGATGACCGAACCCCGGATTTATTCTAACCCACAAGAAAAGGAGATGGTTCTNNAAATGATCAAAATGTCTGATACCGGAATCGGTCTTTTTTATGCAGGACACAATTGTTTTTATCTGTTTGATTTTTCGTTTCGATATGGATGTGTTTTATTTCCGAGTTTTCATTTCCCGCGTTCCATGAAATACTTTGCCTCTAGGTCTATTGCTGTTCATTTGTTTGATTCTTATATCGGTGGTGTCAAAAAGCATCTTGTTCCTCTTGTCCGAAAATAATTTCGATTTCTAGCCGCTTCCAGCATCGATTCCCGGCCTTACCCGTGTTCCGACATGGGTGAGGCTTCTTTTTGCGTTGTAGTGCCCTTTCCAACGTCGCATAATGGGATCAGGTTATGCCGTGCCGCTGTGACGTAAAGCAATGACTGCCGCACTGTCGCGGCGGCATCGGCATAACGGATGTTATGCGGCGAAAGCCTCGCGAAGCTTCAAAAAGGCTTGAGCGCAACGTTGGAGGTGCCGCGCCTGCCNNCCAGCGCGCGGCAGGTGTTCTTGAATCGCTGGAGAAGTTTTGTTTTGTCGCATCTTTCGACACATACCCCCGTTATGAGAGGTTCCGGGGGGGGTAAGCTGTAGGGGGCTGGCCCCCTTAAGATAGCGAAGCGTAACCAGTGCCGGGAGGTAGGTTGCACATTGTGCATGTATTCCCGGGGGCTGTTACCTTGATCCGGGCAATCTATGCTCTGTCATCAACCGGGGGTGCAGGGGCTCCCCCCTGCGTATTTTGCGTATTTGAGGCCGCGCGCGTGTGTTATGCGCGAATTGAGGATGTGCGGGCGCGTCTCTAACAGCCCGCAAATAGTACCAAAATGGGCGTTTACGCTCAAAAAATTAGGCGGCTTTAAGGCTCTTCGGAGTTTTTATTAGTGTCGGCATAGGTGGTGAAAGAGTCGCGGAACGCGGTTTCAGCGCGTCAGCGCCTTGGCAAAACAGTAAATTCATCGGACGCTTGAGGCTAATCTTTCGATTTTTTGGAAACGGATTTTTTGGAAGCTTTGGAAGCTTTGGAAGGAGATTCTGTCGTTTTTGATAATTTTTCGGCTATTTCTCTAACCTGTGCAAATCTGACAAACGATATTTCATTGTTAAACCTATGTTCAATCAGTTTCCCTTCCCGGATCATCTGGGTAATTCTTCCGGTTGTCCTATTCAACATCCGGG
>DCTJ01000065.1:1092-5137 GCA_002329545.1 Candidatus Omnitrophica bacterium UBA1443 | reverse complement strand
AAACTCCTGGGCGGCAGGGCGAAGACAATTCTGGATATCGAATCCATGACGGAGACCATCCTTGAAACTGCCACAGCGATACGTCAAGCCCTGGGCTCTTCGGATGAAACGATTATGGGGAAACTGGATACCCTGGAAGGTCTCATGGCCCAGGTTCAGGATCTGACGATTTCGATTGCCAAGGACAGCAGTGATACCAACCAAAAGGCGGAAACGCTTGTGAATAAACTTGTCGCCCTGGCCAACCAGCAGGCGAAGGAGCTTGGATTTATCGGAGAAGAAATCAAAGCGCTTAGCGCAAGCGAGTCCTCCAACATAGCTTTAATTCAGTCGAAGCTTGAAGAGATTAAAACCTATCTTTTGGCAGTTAAAGAGGCCACTGATGCCAGCGCGGGGGGGGCGCTCAGCCAAGACCAAGAGGTTCCTTCGGCTGTTGTTAAATCATGGCTTGAGATGGGGGAAGGCGCCTAGGCATGGTTTTGTAAGTTCATTTTTCTTTCCCCCTTGGAAAATACCGGGGGGGATACTTGTCAGTCTGATTCTGCTAACTTCATTTACGAGAAAGTCATTGGCCGAATGAATACTTACAACTTGAAGACCGACATAAGTTTCTGATCCATGAACTCACCAAGGATTGTCTCATTCATTGTTGGATGGGTGTTTTGTACGTTTTCTTTTTTCGGCTCAATCAATGCTGATTCTGAAGTCAAGTTTAAGATCCTTGCGGTGAATCCCTCCGTTGACCAATCCCTGAAGGCTGTGATCAATCAGCCTTTGCCAGCCGAGATTGACCCTGCTCGGGATATTGTTGATAAGGCAGGTCTTGAAGTTGTTTATGACGCTGAAGCCAAGGGGTACAAACTGACGGGTGGAGTGGAGCTTAAGCCCCGAGAGACGGAGACCTTTGAGGTTCGAATCCGTGATGTTTGGCAGATTTCTGTCGACCAAGCTGAAGAGGTTCGAAAGGAACTGGATGATCAAATTGCCGCGCTGAAGGGAACAAAGTATTACGAGACGGCAAAGTTGCTTTACGACAAGGCCCAGGAGGGAATAGATCGAATTCTGGAAGAACAGAGCAAGCCAATGGGGATTAGCCAGCATATTGAACTTTACCGTTCTCACGTTCTTCAACTCCAGGATATTAAGTCCAACGCTATTTCCCTGAGCGTCATGCGGAAGACGGAGGAAGAACAAAAAAAAGGAATTCCGGAAGCACGCTTTGTTATTGACGCGGAAAATCCCTCTAGCGAGTCAAGATCGATGAGAGTTCGTTCTGTCTTGCCGAAAGAGCTAAAAGCCGAGGATGTGCTGGATCGACAAGGTTTTTCCGTTTTATATGATCAACTGCGGAAAGCGTATGTTCTTGAAAAGGAGGATCAGTTTTCTGCGCGGGAAAAGAAAACCTACGTCATCACGGTTCGGGATATCTGGCGTGTGTCGGATGAGGAAATCGGGTATCACAGGGAGCAGACTGAGCAGTTGGTGGCGTTTTTTGAGGGAACGGCGTTTGAGAAATACGCGGCGGATCAAGGCGCGATGATTCTGGATATCCTGAATGGGATCACGCAATTGCAAGCGGAATTAAATTCGTCACTCGCGCTGGAAGATCGGATGCGGGCTTTTGTTTTAAACACCCAGCAGATGAATATCGCGAAGGAAAAAATCCGGAATCTTCAGCACTTAATGGTGGAGGTGTCTCCCAAGAAAAGCGATCACGAGCTTCTTGAAAAAATCAAGCACTTCGTCAAAAAACTCGCGGAAGTCAAGGATGTTGTTCTTATGGCGATGGGGGTACGCCCTGACACCCCCATTGTTTGGTGGATTATTTTTGGAATTATTATTTTTCTAGGTATCGTTAGTGTTGTTTTTTACATGATTTGGATCAAGCGGCTCCGGGAGGAGAAATGGGGTCCCAAGGAAAAGGGGAAAGTTGCTTCTCCACCGCCATCTCCGGAACCTCCTGTTTCCGATGAGCCCAAAACAGAACAAGGAAGTTAATCCAAAACTATGGAAGAATTGCGTTACAAAGAAACGGGTATTATCAAGGCCGTTAGCGGTTGCATTGTACGGGTCACAGGGCTTCAGAACTGTTTTTTGGGCCAGATGATTCAATTTGGATACGGTACTCAAGGCGTCATCATGGGGTTTGATTTGACGGAGGCGCAAGTACTCATGGTCAAAGAGAACGAACCTCTGGTGCCCGGGAACCCCGCCCTTGCGACCCTGGAGCCCTTTAATATGCCGGTGGGCCCCGGAACCATGGGACGTATTATCAACCCCCTCGGGGAGGCAATGGATGGACTTGGCCCGATCGAGTTTAACGGTTTCATCCCTTATTTCAATGAAGCCCCCGCCATCATGGATCGCGCCCCTCTCAGTCGATCGTTTGAGACCGGGATCAAACTAATCGATTCGATGCTCCCGCTGGGGAAGGGTCAGCGATCGTTAATTCTTGGCGATAAGATGACAGGCAAGACTACGATCGGAACGGACATTATTTTGAACCAGAAGGGTAAAGATGTTCTCTGCATTTACTGTGGGATCGGCAAGACAGCCTCTGCGATGGGGAAAGTCGTTTCACTTTTTAAAGAGCGTGGTTGTTTTGAGTATACAACGATCCTGTGCGCTCCGGCCTCGAGTTCACCGGGCCAACAATATTTGGCGCCTTACGCGGCTTGTTCCATTGGTGAATATTTCAGAGATCGCGGAAAAGACGTTTTTGTGTTTTTTGATGATTTTACAAAACACGCGTGGGCATACCGTGAACTTTCCCTTTTGATGGGGGTTCCTCCGGGGCGCGATTCGTACCCAGGGGATATTTTTTATTTGCATTCGCGCATGATTGAGCGGGCCGCTCAGCTTGATAAAGAGCACGGCGGAGGATCTATGACTTTTATCCCGGTGGTCGAGCTTCTCGAAGGTGACCTGACGGCTTACGTGCCGACGAATCTTGTCTCGATGACTGACGGGCAGCTTTTTTTGAATGCTTCCTTGTTTAATGAAGGTTTTCGGCCGGCGGTGGACGTCGGCCTTTCTGTTTCACGTGTTGGGAGCAAGGTCCAGTGGAAGGCTACCAAGGAGGTTTCTAAGTCGTTGCGTATGGAATTTATTCAATTTAAAGAGTTATTGCGCGCCAGCAAGCTTCAGGCATCGGGCCAATCGGAAGAGACGCNNAGTTTGAGAGCCGGGAAAGTTCTGCAGGCTTTGCTGACCCAGCCAGCCAACAATCCCGTTTCGATTGAAATCCAGATCATGTCATTTTTCGCCAAGGAGAACCAACTTTTCAAGGATCTTGAGCTACCGCATATGCAGGAATTTTTAACGGGTTTTGAACCCTACGCGAAAGAAGCGGATCCGTCTCTTTTTTCCCTGATAAGGGAAAAGCAGGTTTTGGACGATGAAGTCAAGAAGCGGATGACAAGGATTCTTGAAGAGTATATCGGAACTCTGAAAAAGAAGTTTCAGGTTGAGGATGAAGAAGTTGTGGGGGAATCGGCCTAAGATATGAAACTTAAATTTCATTTAAAAGTTATGAGCCTGAAAGGACTTGCGTTTGATGAAGAGGTGGAGTCGATTTATCTAACGGGGGATGATGGGGAATTTGAACTCCTTCCGTTTCATCATCCTCTTCTGGCATCGTTGCCCGAGGGGGAGTTGAAAATCGCGTATCATGAGAGCATCCCTATTAAGGTCGGAGTTTTAAGCTTTAAGGATAATGAGTGTCGTGTGATTGCTGAAATTGATCCGGATTTTAAAAACTATAAACAGATTTGGGATGTTTAGACGAGAGGGCGTTGGGAGATGCAGAACCTTACGGTGATCATTATCATGTTTATCGCGGTGATCGGACCATCGATCGTGATCGCGGTCGTTGGCGCGGCCACCATCCAAGCTTTGGGACGAAATCCTTCCGCGGCTCCCAAGATTTATTTGGGCGTGATCCTGATGCTTTTGTTCGCGGAGGCGGCGTCGATTATTTCGTTGCTGGTAGTTTTTCAGATTTTTGTTCCACAGACCTGATAAGGAGAAAGACCATGTGGATTTT
>DCTJ01000065.1:0-1084 GCA_002329545.1 Candidatus Omnitrophica bacterium UBA1443 | reverse complement strand
AAGAGACTGAAAATACCGTTCAGAGACTTGGGGCGGTTTATGAAGATCTCCTTAAGAAACAGAAAGACCTTTCCGAGAAGTTAGAGGCCGCGGAACAGGAATATCAGGCCAAGAAAGAGGAATCGGCCCAGATCGCGGATAAATTAGCCAATCAGGCCATGGATGAAAGCCGGAAGAAGGAGGAGGCAATTCTCAAAAAAGCGCGCGCGGAAGCGGAAGATATTCTCGCCAAGGCTCATGCGTCCAAGGAGCAGTTCAGCAAGGAACTGGAAGTGGCGGCCAATCGAAAAGTTGTTGATTTTTCCGCGGAGCTCTTAAGACATATTCACGATGAGCAATTAAAAATATTGCTTCACAAGCATTTCATAAAGACTTTTTTGGAACGGGCAAAGAAATCGGATTTGGCCTCCGTGGAACTTCATGGACAGAAGCCTGTGCTCCGGACCCCAATTCTTCTGGAAAAAGAAGATAAAGATCAACTTCAGGGGGTTCTTTCCGAACGGCTCAAGATTCCTGGACTCCAGATTGAGGAGGTTGCCGATGAAACTCTTGTCGCCGGAGTCGCGTTACAAGTCGGAACTCTGGTGCTGGACGGCAGTTTTGCGAATGCCATCAGGGAAGCGGCGGACGCATACAAGGAAGAAGTGTAGCCATGGGGAAACAGAGGGAGGATCGTTGTGGGTAAGGTCACGAGAATTATGGGGGACATGGACGATGTGGACGCCCTCCTGGAGATTCTTTCGGTGATCAAAGACGTCGCGATGAACCGTTTTTTCGCGTTTGCCCAGCGGAAAGCGAATATTCAGAGTTTCTTTGATGAGTTTCTTAGTTTTTTTAAACTTGTCCAGGATGTTGAGACGGATTGTCCTCTTCTCAGGAATGACAATCCCGGGGTATTAATTTTGACGATTGCGTCCGACATGGCCTTTATGTCCCAGCTTAATAGCCGGGTGGCGAGTTTAACTATCCAGCAGGCTCAGAAATATCCGGGATCAACGGTGACGGTTTTGGGAGGTCGTTGCGCGGAGAGGTTGAAGATACTGGAACTGAAAAACATCGATCGTGTTTTTGTGGCGGATGAATT
>DCTJ01000013.1:15759-21113 GCA_002329545.1 Candidatus Omnitrophica bacterium UBA1443 | reverse complement strand
TCGCCGCCATCACGATAAATTCACCGGCGACTTCAAGATCCAGCTGTTTCATCTGCTGAAGGTAACTCAGGTATTGATTCGTAATTTCGGCGATCGGGATATCATAGATATTCATCTCGTTCTTCCTGATCAGGTCAAGAAGAAGATCCAGGGGGCCGTCGTAAGCCTGAAGTTTTATNNACGGTGTCTCCGGAAACCGTCCCGGTCTCCGGCAGTCGCGAAGGAGGCGTCTCAGGAACAGGGCGCCCGTTTTTTCCTTCCTCCAAAGAATCCGTCCCCTTTACGCCAGAAGTCCCATCGCCTTGGAAACTTCCGTCAGGGTTTGCCGCGCGACTGATCTCGCCTTCGCCGCTCCCTTGTCCAGAATCTCCCGAATTTCTTTCTGTTTGTTCATCCATGTTTTACGTCTTTCTCGTACCGGGTCCATAAACAGGTTCAGTTTTTCGCACATTTCCATCTTGCAGTCCACACAGCCGCGCGAAGCGTTTCTGCAGGCATGCGCCACCGCTTCCGCTTTCTCCGGATTAAAAAACTTGTGATAAAAAAAGACCGGGCACTTTTCGGGATCCCCTTTGTCTTCTTTGCGCTTGCGCGCGGGATCCGTCACCATCTGGGTTTTAACTTTCCTGATGACTTCTTCGCGCGTATCCGACAGATCAATACAATTTCCGTAACTCTTGCTCATCTTTCGGCCGTCAAGCCCGGGCACGCGCGGGACCGGAGTCAAAACGGCTTCCGGTTCCGGAAAAATTTCTTTTCCGTAGAGATGATGAAACCGGCGGACAATCTCACGGGTCAGCTCAAGATGCGGCAATTGATCCTCTCCCACCGGAACTTTTTCAGCTTTGTAAATCGCAATATCCGCGGCCTGGAGAACGGGATAACCCAGAAAACCATGCGTGTGAAGATCTTTCCCCTTCAGTTCACGAAGTTGGTCCTTGTAAGTCGGATTACGCTCGAGCCACCCCAGGGGAGTAATCATGGAAAAAAGAAGGCCCAGTGTCGCGTGCTCTCCCACCTCACTCTGGATAAAAATCGTGCATTGGTCCGGATCAAGACCGCTCGCCAGATAGTCCACCACCACTTCAATCGTCTTTTCCGCGATCGTCGTTTTGTGTTCATATTCGGTGGTCAGGGCGTGAAGATCCGCAATCATGAAAAAGGAATCATGCCCCTGAAGTTTCTTAAAATTCTCCAAAGCGCCTACCAGATGACCAAGATGGAGCTTGCCCGTAGGCCGAGTACCGCTTAAAACACGTGACATAGTTGTGTGGATCCTCCGTAAGTGATGAATGGATCGTATATTAAAGGATGGGGTGAATGGTGTCAAACAACCCCAAACACGGATAATGGGAATGATACCATTGATCGTTACCCCCTGTGTGGGAGCGGAGTTTCAAAGATTTTGTGTATTACCCCTGCTATTGAGAGTGAGATTTATAAAACCTTTGAATTGTTTCGGAAATTGTTTAAGCAACCAGCGCTCCGAAGAGCGAAAGCAAATAAACCGACGCGGAAACCAAAAAAGATTCCCTTCCAGACGGTTTATGAACCAACGAACGCCATCGCCTGCAACGATGCCGACTGGCGCCGTTGGACGCGGGTCAAAGAGTGGTTTAACGATTATCCGCTACCTGAAAACTTCAACCCTGAAAAAGAAAAAGGGCACATAATAGAACTCTTGAGATCTTAGCCGATCAAAGGAGGTTCTATAACAGCATGTGCCCATACCAATATAACCAAGTCATGAGACACACGAAAGATAAAAAACAGTGGCGATACCAGATGGTCCAGTACGCTTTCTCCCGGGGCGTCAAACCAGCCGCCCGAGCTTTTCATACCAGCCCGCCCGTTGTCAGAAAATGGATCAACAGGTTCAAAACGAACGGTTACAACGGTCTCGCCGACCGATCCCATAAACCCTTGCATTCCCCCCGTGAGACCCCACAACCTGTTAAAGATCACATCATTGCCCTGAAGCACAAGTACAAACGTATCGGGGCCGAACAGATCCGGATCCTCGAAAACCTGACCCTTGCACCCAAAACCATGCGCAAAATCTGGAAAGAGGCCAAAATCCCCTCAAGAAAGCGCCCCAAGAAGCACATTACCAAAAACAACCTCAGGGCCGTTAAAAAACTCTTTCAGCTCTTCCAGTTCGTCATGGAAGACACCAAAGACCTTATGGATATCCCCGAATACTACCTTCAAGCCAAGATCCTCGGTCTTCCCAAAGTCCAGTACACCTTCCGTGAAGTCTCCTGTGGCATCCTCTTCCTCGGCTTTGCCGAAAGTATCTCCCTCACCTACGCCCAACTCTTCGCCGTCTATATCAATCACTTCCTCAGAAAATTCAAGGCACTTCCGGAAAAATCACGCCGTCAAACCGATAATGGCTCAGAATATATTGGCTCTTGGAATGCCAAAAGACCTTCCGCTTACACACGAACTATAGAATTACTTCCCGGACAACATCACCACACCATCTATCCCGGCGCACATCGCATGCAATCCGACGTCGAGACAATCCACAACCTCATGGAGCTTGAGTTTTACGAAATCGAGAATTTCAAAGACCGTTCCGACTTCATGGCCAAGGCCACGGCTTATCAGCTCTTTTTCAATCTCCACAGACCCAACTCCTACAAAGAAAACAAAAACCCTTGCCAGCTCGCTCAGGAAAAAAAACCAAATCTGGACAAACACTTGCTCATGATCCCACCAGTCGATCTGGATAGATTGCTTCGATGGAAAATCTCGAAAATTCAACAGGGGGGTAAGGATCTGTTGACCGTTCCCTCCCCAAACACGGATAACATGGACCGGAAAACGGATAACGAAACGACCTGGCGCGTCTCCTGCCGTCGAGGATCCATCACCCCCAAACCGTTTTCTTTCGTGGGGCGTCAGCCCAGAAGGTACCCCATCCTCTTCACGGCCTTGGCCATGCGGGCCAGAGCCTGGGCAATCGTCCGTCCTTCCGTCAGATTGCGATCGTAAATCGCGGCGTATCCTTTTCGATTGCGGATTTTAAAGGTTATCACTTTTTTTACGCTAAGCGCTTTCAGATTTTTTTTAGCCATAGGTTCCTCCTGTCGTGCCCAAGTGACGGTCATACCAGATTCACCCCTGACAGCGACTTCCATTGTGAACGGGTATTTATGTATCGGCGTTTGTCAAAAAGGATGAAGGTCTCGTGCGGCACGCGCCAAAATCCGGGAAAACTGATCGGCGAGAAATCAGTGTCAGACTCTGACAACCTCTTTAACTTCCGGGATATATTCTTTCAGGTAGGCTTCGATACCATGTTTCAAGGTCATGGTCGCGCTGGGACATCCGGCGCAAGCGCCCTTCAGCTGGAGTTTGACGATTCCTCCCTCAAACCCGCAGAAGACCACATCTCCCCCGTCGCGGACAAGAGCCGGACGAATTTGTTCTTCAAGGATCTGAATGATCCGTCGCTCCGTCTCATCCCTCGGACTTTCAACGACATCAGCACACTGATCGCACTGTTTTGGGTTTTCTTTTCCGCAGGAAAGGTAAGACTTTATCACTTCCGTCACAAGTGGAATGACGACACCCCACGTCTCAGCTTTCTCATTACGCGTCACCGTCACATGGTCGGGTCCGATCATAACTTCCTTGACATACGCGATTTTGAAAAGCTCCGCCGCGAGAGGAGATTTTCGGGATTCCTCAGCCGAAGCGAAGTGAACCGTCCCATGCCCGCACAGCGGCGCGCTAACGTTAAATTTAAGAGAGTCCGGATTCGGCGTGAATTCCGTTTTGATGGAAACATCGGAAGCCATGTCTAAAATCAATCCTCAGAGTTAAGGGAACCGTCAGGTGACTTTTCTTTAAAAAGGAAATTTCCTGGATGGCTCCTCGATTTCTACCTCAAAGCTGGTTCCGCGAACTCCCGAAATAGCGCTGGGGGTCCGAACCGAAAAGCTGGAGTTTCCCGTTAACGGTTCGACCTTCGCCAGAAGCTTTCCAACGGCAAGGTTCAGTAGCGTACTGGTCTCCCCCGTCGCAAAATTGGTTTTTAGATCAAGGGCTTTCAGCAGACTGCCACCCTTGATCTCAAGACTCCCCGCCTTCCCCTCATCCAGCAAAATATCCACGGAAACATTCGGAGCAGTCCTGATCTCGTCTTGTTCCAGAATAACCATCCCGTCCTCTGCAGGGATCCATCCGCCGTCCCTGTGTTTTACAAACACACCCTTGCCAGGCTTATCAATGGTGACATACTGGATTCCCTTTTGCTTCATGGCCACGGCCTGGGCGATACGCTCTTGCTCTACCGGCGGGNNCCTCGACCTTCCCCTGAATTTCCTCCTCGGCCTCGGACAAGAGACCCTTGGCCGGGAGATAAGATTCAGGTGAGGAAATCTGAGTCGTCGGAAGCCTGCGAAACTCGACATCAATGCTCTTGTCGCGATACGCGATATCAATCAGCTCGACGTTGTAAAATCCTTTCCCCAAAACCTTGGTCGCGTCGGCTGAAAGTTTTTTCACAAGAAAAGCAGGCAGTTCCACCCCACCGACCTTGACCTGATTCAAGGTAAGGTACGGGGCTCCGTAATTCATCTTATCGGTGCCAAGCTGCCAGTGCACGGTAACGGGGACGCCCGTAAATTTCCCGGCCATCATCATTCCGTAGGAATCAACGGAAACAACTCCATCACTGCATCCCAGGCCCCACATCAAGTTGTTGTAATATTTTTGCAGATCAGCCTCGGTGAAGATCCGGCGCCGCACCCCTGGGGCCTTTTCCGCGACCGTTTGGTCCACCATTGCCATAAAGGTCGCCATAGCCTTGGGGGCAATTTTCTTCATCGCGTTAAACATTTCCAAGGGCCCTTCACGTCGGGAAGTCGCCCGGATGCTTTCTCCTTCCCTGACGGTTCCCAGGAATTCTTTCTCTCCCTTCGGATCCACCGAGTACACGCTGACAGCGCCCTTATGCACACTTACTAACGTGGCAGGAACAGGAGACGAATCGTGATTCAAAAACCAAAAAACACACCCCAGAACGGTCAAAACTAATAAGCCAAAAATGATTTTTTTCATTTCGCTCTCCTTTTCGTCAATTTATTTCACTGCCTGTTACCTTCATCCAAAGTATAGCCTATCTCTTCTCCAAGAGGAAGGTGATATTTTTTTATAAAACATAGTTTCTAATGTTTTTTAAAAAGTCTCCCCTATTCGGAGTTTTCGTAAAATACCCATGAAAAACTCACCGGATTTTCGACAAAGATTCTTCAACGGTTCCTCCCACGCTTACAAAACCATGCCCTTTCAAAATGACCAAATCGTGATTTTTTAAAATTTCAACAGCCGAATGAGCAAAC
>DCTJ01000013.1:0-15754 GCA_002329545.1 Candidatus Omnitrophica bacterium UBA1443 | reverse complement strand
CATCGCCTCCGAACTGGGATTCGCCGTGCCCGCCGCAAAAACCTTTCTTTGTCCAATATCAACATCTTTCACCCAAACAAAATCGCGAGGCTCTAATTTTCCAAGTTCGGATCCTGCCCGTGTGATGACGAATCCGTCTGGCCTCCGGAAGCTCATATTGCCGCTATTGGCCGGACAAAATCCTTTCGTCGATAAAGTCTTGCCCGCGAGGATAAGCTCATCGACTCTGGTATCCGCAACGCTTTCATCCGGCACGCGCACCACCTTAAATTTGATCCCCTGATAAATTTCCATCATGGCCAGATCACCTCATAAAAAAGACCTTTCAGATACCTTTCTTCAGAAAAATAAATATTGACGGGATACTCGTGAGGCTGTCCTGTTTTTTGAAGAATCCGGACGTTTCGTTCCGCGGCCGCCGCGACACAAGAAACCACTTTCTGAAAAAGGTCAGCAGGGATATGCGCCAAGCGGGAAAAATCAGAAAGTAGCCCTTCCGGTGAGAGTTTTTTTGTCGCGGGCACATTGATCTCCGGAATGAGATGGCGATTCCGAACCGATTTATCTTTGCCGTTACGGGTGATAACCCTCAAGAGGTTCATGGGGAGTTACCGCGACATTAAAAGATGGAAAAGAAGAATTCCACCAAGCGCGACGCAGTAGTAGCCAAAAATAAAAAAACGGGCTTTTTTGATAATCGCCATCAGCCAGCGATNNGAAAGAAAACCTATCAGGGTTTCCCACCCGCAGTATCGGAAGTAAGTTAAACCGTCCTTCAGATCCAGAACGATGGCGCCTGCGATGGCGGGAATATAAATCAAAAAAGAAAATTTCGCCGCCTCATCGCTTTTGAGCCCCGTTGCCATTCCCGCCAGGATAGTACTTCCCGATCTTGAAATGCCGGGGAATAATGCCACGGCCTGCGCGGCGCCAATCCCCAGCGCCCTTCGCCATCCCATCTCGGACATCAGCCGAGTCCCCTTCCCGAATTTGCCGCTCAAGACGAGCGCGCATCCCATCACCAGCCAGCAAACTGCCACAATCCGGAGATCGGCAAAAGCTGACTCGATCCCCTTCCTGAACCCAACCGCCATCAGCCCGGTGGGGATCAGCGTGATTAAAATATAGATCCAAAGTAGCGGAGATACATGAGTCGCGCGAACGTCGGTTTTTTTTTCACAACAACCCATTTCCTTTTTACCCTGAAGGAAACCATAAAATCCCGTCAGGGTCTCCATGATCTCGCCCCAGAAATAAACCATGACCGCGATTAACGTCCCCGCGTGAAGCGCGATGTCAAAGGAGATCATGGGGTCTTTCATTCCAAATATATTTTGAAATAATACGAGGTGACCACTGCTCGAGATAGGCAGGAATTCCGTCAATCCCTGGACCAAACCAAGGAGGACGGCCTTCCACAAGGTAAGATCAGAAACGGAATTCACGGCGTTTTTCTCCAGGTTGCAAAAAACTGAAGGAACATAAAACTAAACCTCCCCGCCCGCGTCAAAACGGAAGCTCTCCGAAACCGTCAAAGGAACTGCCCCATCCCGGCGGTTTCAAGCGCCGAAACAATTTTTCGTATCTCTTCAGTCTTTTTCGTCGGGCAAACCAGAATGGCATCAGACGTTTCAATAACGACATGATCTTGCAGTCCAACCGTAGCAATCAGTTTAGTTTGAGATCTCACGAAATTTCCGGAAGATTCCACGAGAAGTGTTTTCCCCTGGCTAACATTATCATCCGATCTTCTCGCGAGAAGTTTTTTGAGTGAAGCCCAGCCCCCCACGTCATTCCACCCCATCGAAACCGGCACGGTAAGTATTTGCCCCGTCATTTTCTCCATCAGACCGTAATCAATCGATATGGCGGGACACTTCGAAAAAAGTTTTTTAACGGATGTTCGGGAACACCCTTCCCCGGCAATTGCAGTCGTGATCTTGAAAACATCCGGCAAATATTGACGGCCAGCTTCCAGCAAGCAGTCCGCGCGCCAGATAAAAATTCCGGCATTCCAGAGAAAACGTTTCGATTTCAGATATTTTTTCGCGGAAGGAAGATCCGGCTTCTCCCTGAATTGCTTCAGATAAAAAACTCCGGGAGCCAGTCGCCGTCCCATTTCGAGATACCCGTAACCCGTGTGAGGAAAATCCGGACAAATGCCGAGCGTCACCGGCATCCCTTTCTGTCCAGCAATCCCGTAAGACAGGCGCATTGTTTTCGTAAACGCTTTTTCGTCACGGATATAATGATCGGCGGGGAAAATCCCCAGAACGGCCGATGGGTCTTTTCGCATGACATAAGAAGCCGCCCAGAGGGCACAGGGCGCCGTGTTCCGTCCCACCGGTTCTCCGATAACCTGTCCCGCCGGGATTTTGAGAAGTTGCCGCGTCAGAGCGACCTTACTCTCAGACACGAAGACCAGGATACGGTCGCGGGGAATAAATCTTCGAAGGCGATAGAATGTCTGCTCGAGGAGGGTCTGCCTGCCAAATAACGAGAGAAACTGTTTGGGACGACTCTTACGACTTTCGGGCCAAAAGCGGGTGCCACTTCCCCCCGCCATGATGATCGCCCAATTCATCCGTTCATCTCTTGATAAATCTTTTTTACTTCACCTTCAATCAACGCGCGAATTTCCTGGAGCCGCTTTTCCGTCTGGGCTTCAAATCGCATCACCAGCGCGGGCTGAGTGTTGGAAGCCCGCACAAGCCCCCAACCGTCCGCGAATTCAACGCGGGCGCCGTCGATATCCACCACTGTGTACTGCCGCTTGAAATTTTCAATCGCTTTTTCAACCACCCTGAATTTAATCGCCTCGGGACAATCAAAGCGAATTTCAGGGGTCGACGGAAGGTTCGGCACGTCCGAAAGAAGGGACGAAAAAGGCGCGTTGGCCCGATCCAGAATTTCAAGAACCCGGCACGCCGCGTAAACCGCATCGTCAAATCCAAGCCAGCGATCCTTGAAAAACATATGCCCGCTCATCTCTCCCGCCATGGCGGCGCCTGTCTCTTTCATTTTCGCCTTGATCAGGGAATGGCCCGTTTTCCACATCAGCGGTTTGCCACCGGCTTTCGCGATACCGTCGTATACCTGTTTGGAGCTCTTGACATCCCCGATAATAGTCGCGCCGGGTTTTCGTGCCAAAAGTTCTCGGGCATAGATCAAGAGGAGTTTATCGCCATAGATGATCTCCCCTTTTTCATTGACGACACCAATCCGGTCGGCATCCCCGTCAAACGCGATTCCAATATCCGCCTTAAGTTCAAGCACCTTCGCCTGAAGATCCTTCATGTTCGCCGGCACCGAAGGATCCGCCTGGTGATCCGGCATTTTAGAATTCAAATCCCCGTAAAGAACCGTCAGGTCATGCCCGAACCGCTTCACCAGCCCCGACGCGGTGACGGCTCCCATTCCGTGCCCCGTATCAATCACCACTTTCAACCGCTTCGTAAACTTGAAAATGTTCGCGATATAATTTTCGTAATCCTTGAGCAGTGACTCATGATCAGGCGTTTCGACCTTTCCGTCTCCCGTAACAAAATCATTCCGCTCAATCAGGTTACGAAGATTTTGAATGTCCGCGCCGTAAAAAGATCGAGTCGCGTGATGAAATTTGAAACCGTTTTCATCCGGCGGGTTGTGAGATCCCGTGAGGGAAATGCCCGCGTCCATATTTTGGGTCGTGACATAAAAATAAACGACCGGGGTCGGGACAAGCCCTATCCGGATCACGGTGAGTCCGGTACTCCGAAGCCCCTCGGTCAGACCCCGATAAAGGAATTCCGCGCTCCAGCGGTGATCGTGCCCGATCGCGACTTTTTTCTTTCCTTCCCGAACCAGCACAGTCCCAAAGGCCTTGCCGATCGCAAGAGCGACCTCTTCGGTTAACTCCGCATTCGCCTTGCCACGAATATCATATTCACGAAAAATATGGGATGGTATCATGTTTCTCCTGCCAGGAAGCCGGGGCGTTCGAGTTAAACCTTGAACCCCTGACGCATGGGTTGTTGTAAATGGTGCGCGGGACAGGACTTGAACCTGCACTCCTTGCGGAACCAGCCCCTCAAGCTGGCGTGTCTGCCAATTTCACCACCCGCGCCTAAACTCAGCCTGGGATTGACAGCAGTACGAACGATCCTAAGTACTGCTTTTCGTCTTCCCTTTGCCACTTTTGGTTTTCGAGGATTTAAGTTTGCTTCGTTCCTTTTCCAAAGTGATTTCAACGTCTTCGTGCTGCTGTTCCAGCTTTTTAATCTCATCGATCACCGACACAACCTCCGCGTCCTCAAGATTAATCGTTTCCCCCTTGCGCACGGTTTGATCGTAAACCTTGCTTCCAAGTCTGGAACAAGCTTTGGCGATTTGATGCTCCAGGGTTGCCCTTCGAATCAGGAGTTTGGTGACGCTGGCCGCCTCGCCCGTTTTTTTGGCCATGATTTTCGCGTACTTTTTCACTGCCTCAAAAGTGTCATTAATAATCTTTTCAGACTTTGCGTAGAACTCCTTCTTGTCCATGGAAACTCCCGCTTTTCTTTTAGGTTTGGAAGAAATGCCTCAACGCCGAAAAAATCCCCGAAGGGCAGTATGTTTTATCATATTTAAAAAAGATATCAACATGGAATTGAACCTCAATTTTCGGCGCCCGATTTCTACAACATCCCGAGCTGGAGCTTGGCCGCTTCAGACATCCGGGATACGTCCCAGGGCGGATCCCAGACAATCTGGAGGGTGACTTTTTTAATACCTTCGACCGATCCGACGCGCCTTTCAACATCTCTTTTAATGGTGTCGGCCATCGGGCACATCGCGCTCGTGAAAGTCATCTCAATCACCGCTTCCTTACCGCCCCCGTCAAGGTCGTTCAATCTTACGGAGTAAACGAGACCAAGATCAACGATGTTAACGGGGATCTCATAGTCAAAGCAAAGCCGGAGCTCATCCCAGATTTTTTCTTCCAGAGTCTTTTCAGCCATCACTTTTCCATCTACACGCTCCTCGCCACGCGCCTCACGAGGAGTTTCGGTCTTGTGTCGTTGAATTATTCGGTCGTCACCTGTTTTCCCGTCGGCTCAAGCGCTTCCATCATGGCATGCCAGGGAAGCGACGCGCATTTAATGCGGGCGGGAAATTCACAAATCCCCGCAAAGACTTCCAGCTT
This sequence comes from Candidatus Omnitrophica bacterium UBA1443, assembly GCA_002329545.1. Lineage (GTDB taxonomy): Bacteria > Omnitrophota > Omnitrophia > Omnitrophales > Aquincolibacteriaceae > UBA1443. Next base: position 10,590 of record DCTJ01000013.1, on the reverse strand, counting down.
CCCCAGATGTTTTTTTTCAAATGGTTGATGAACGTCGCGAGAAAGCATGGCGCGGACCTCTTCAAAAATGGCCTTGGCCTCCTCACGGGTTTTTCCCTTCAACGCGTCCGTCATCATGGAACCTGCCGCCCTCGAAATCGCGCAACCTGAACCCTCAAAGCTGATGTCCTCAATCCGGTTGCCGTCCATTTTAACGTAAACATGCAGGTGATCACCGCAAAGAGGATTAAATCCTTCCGCCTGAGCCGTCGCGGCCGAAAGTTTCCGGAAATTTCTTGGCCGTTTATTATGATCCATGATCATCTGCTGATAAAGTTCCCGTATCTCTTCATTCATTTAAACACCTCGGTGACTTCTCTCAGGGCATTCGTCAAACAGTCGATTTCTTCCTTTGTGTTATAGNNGTCGCAGGGACGCCAAACCTCTGCATAAGTGGCATGGCGCAATGATGCCCGGCCCGAATCGCGATACCGGCGCGATCCAAAATTGTCCCGATATCGTGAGCGTGAGCTTCGCCCAGAACAAAAGAAAGGATCGCTGACTTATTCCGGGCCGTTCCGATTAATCTGAGGCCCGGAATTTCCAAAAGTCTCCGGGTTCCATACTCCAGCAATTCGTGCTCATACGCCTCGATCGTGTCGAGCCCAACTTCCCGAAGATAGTCAATCGCGGCGCCAAGGCCAATCACACCCGCGATATGCGGTGTCCCCGCCTCAAATTTGTAAGGGATCCGGTTGTAAGTAGTTTCCTCAAAAGTCACGGACCGGATCATATCCCCTCCACCCTGATAAGGCGGCATGGATTCGAGCAATTCCGATTTTGCGTAAAGCACGCCAATTCCCGTTGGCGCGAAAAGCTTGTGGCCGGAAAGCACATAAAAATCCGTGTCAAGGTCCCGGACATTCACTACCCGGTGCGCCACCGCCTGAGCCCCGTCGACCAGAACTTTGGCGCCTTTTTCGTGTGCCAGCCGAATGATTTCTTTGACCGGGTTGATCGTCCCAAGCGCGTTTGACACATGAGCGACGGACACAAATTTAACCTGATCCGTCAAAAGATTTCTGAATTCCTCCATGATAAGTTCACCCGAATCATTCACCGGAGCCACTTTGAGCTTCACTCCGATCGCATCCCGAAGCATTTGCCACGGAACAATGTTGGAGTGGTGTTCCATGTGCGTGATCAGAATTTCATCGCCCGCTTTCAAAAAGGCGCGCCCGTAGGTTTGAGCGACCAGATTGATCGCTTCCGTCGCTCCACGCACAAACACAATTTCTTTTTCGGAACCGGCCCCCAGAAATTCCCGGACCTTGTAACGCGCGCCTTCATAACGCCGGGTCGTCTGTTCGCTTAAACAGAAGATGCCGCGATGAATATTGGCGTTTTCCTTCGCGTAAAACCGCTCCACGGTATCGATCACAGCCCTGGGCTTTTGCGTCGTCGCCGCGTTATCAAGATAAATCATCGGCTTATCATAGACCTTTTCACGCAACAGCGGAAAGTCGTCGCGTATTTTCTGTATGTCGAGCAAACTCATGCGGTTGCCTCCAGATCCAAAAATCTCTTTTGGGTCATGTCATTGATGAAAATCCTAAATTTTTCATGACGAATCGAATCAACAATTTCTTGCGCGAACCCCGAAGCGAGAATTCTCCGCGCGGTTTTCTGGCCTATACCACGAGAGCGAAGATAAAAAATGGCATCCTCGTCAAGCTGGCCGACGGTAGCGCCGTGGGTACATTTGACATCATCCGCCAAAATTTCAAGTTGGGGCCGAGAGTCGGCCCTAGCCGTTTCAGAAAGAAGCAGATTCCTGTTCGTCTGGCGAGCGTCCGTTTTCTGGGCATCCCGTTGCACAAGCACCCGGCCGGTAAAAACACCGCGTGAATGACCGCCCAAAATCCCCTTGAATCTCTGATCGCTTTTACAATCCGGAACCGCGTGGACCACTCGCGTTACGTGATCCAGCGTCTGATGTTCCGCTCCCAAAACCAGTCCGGACAGGCTGCACTCTGATCGCTGTCCGTTCAGGGCGATCATCGCGGTCTGTCGCGCGAGTTTGGCGCCCAACGCGAAGGAAATGGAATTCAAGACGCTTTTTTCTTTTTGGACCGCCTTGAAAGTCGCGATGTGAAAAGAGCCCCGGCTTTCATGCTGTAACTTGTAATGCTCCAATGACGCGCCCTCCTCGAGAACCACTCCGGCAAACGAATTCGTAAAACACATCTTCCCGTCCACGCCCCGGAAATCCTCGATTAAAACAGCCTGGGCATTTTTCCCCAATCTCATGATCGTTTTCGGCTGGCAAAGACCTTCATGACAATCCGACCGGTGGACAATATAAATCGGCTTTTCCAGGCAAACTCCCGGAGGGGCATCAATAAAAATCCCGTCCATCCCCAAAGCAAAATTCAGATCTTCAAGCGAATCTTTCGTGAAAACGTTTAACTCGTCCAGGGTCGTCCGAAACCGATCTCCGGATCGAATCTCTGAAAGTATCATGCCCCGGATCCCCTCAGGAAGATCGGAAAGCTCCGCGCGAAACCAGCCGTTGGCGAAAAACATAAAATAGGCATCCATCGAGTTCTTCGGAACCTCTGTCCCGTCAAACACCACCCGGGAGGTTGTCGGTTCCATGATAAACCTCGCGCCGGCAATCGCGCTTAAGTCCGTGTACTTCCAGGATTCATCCCGGGTCGTGGGGAATCCTTTTCCCAGAAATGACCGCATGGCATCGTCTCGCATCACCCTGTGCCATTCCGCCTCTGCCTGACGCTGATTCCCTAATCTCTGGTAGGCTTCTTCGTACGGTTGTAATTCCTTCATATTGGACATGAAAACCCTTTATCCGATTTAAAACAGGTTGGACTAAGCGTCAAACGCACTAGACGGATCTCGAACGGGACTCACCCATTCGTACCCTTTTTCTTCGAGCTGTAACGCCAGATCTTTTCCCCCTGAAAGAACAATCTTGCCTCCCATCAGGACATGCACCTTGTCGGGTTCAATGTAGTTCAAAAGACGCTGATAATGCGTAACAAGAAGAATCGCCCGGCTCCGGTTCCGCATTTTATTGACGCCCCCGGCGATAACCCGAAGCGCGTCAATATCCAGTCCGGAGTCCGTTTCATCCAGCACCGCAAGATTGGGTTCAAGGACCGCCATTTGCAGTATTTCATTCCGTTTTTTTTCTCCGCCCGAGAAACCCTCATTCACGGGACGGGAGATAAATTTTTCATCCATTTCAACAATCTTCATTTTTTCCTTCAGCACGGTAAGAAAATCCATGGCATCCAGTTCCTCCAGCCCGCGGGACTTTCGAATCTCGTTAAGGGCGGACCGCAGAAAATAGGCATTGTTCACTCCGGGAATATCGATGGGATACTGAAAGGCCAAAAAAACACCGGCACGGGCGCGATCCTCCACGGACATCCGAAGAAGATCTTTTCCCTCATACGTCACCGTCCCCTTCATAATCTGGTAAGACGGATGTCCGGCCAGTACCCGGGTCAGCGTACTCTTTCCGGATCCGTTGGGGCCCATCACCGCGTGCACTTCTCCCGCCTGGATCGCCAGATCGATTCCCTTCAAAATCTCTTTTCCTTCGATATTCACATGTAAATTTTTGATTTCGAGCATTTCCTCTCCTCTTCTCCGTCGTTGCGGGAAACCCAGAAAACAACGTAACAATCTCTTTCGACAAACGAGATACCTCTGCCTTCTGCCTGCAATAACACTATGTCAATTTTTACAAAAACATCCTAATGGTATTAACTCGGAAGCGTTTTGTCTTGCACTTCGCCAGATTTTGCATCAAGTTTCATCTGTCCGTAACAAGCAACCCTCGCAACCAAAGGTTCGCCTGGTATTCTGTTTCTCACTTTAAAGGTCACAACACAGGATCCTTTCTGCCGAACAACATCAATAGACGGACGCATCGGTAGGGATATTCATGACACCAACCGCTACCTTTTTAGCGATCTCAATCGCCCGAGCTTCTATTATAAATTTGTTTTTCTCCTCCGCTCCATTTTCATCCACCTGTTTACTGGACTGGATACTGAGTTCGAGGGGTTGGATTTCATGCTGGCAATACCCAGCGGTCGCCACTGCGAAAACCATTATGCTTCCGAGTCACAGCTTCTTTATTGCCGTTTCTCCTCTGTTTGAGCACCGTACTTTGTCTCAGACTCTCGGACAAGTTCGAANNTTCGAATACCTTGTTCGCGGCATCAAAGCGATCCAAAAAATCGACCCTGTCTTCGCGCATCTTCGCCATCAGCATTTCATGATATTTGGTCCGGAGAGCATTGATCGTTTCCTTGGCCTGGTGCTCTTCTTCAGGGATCTCCCGCTCAGCTCTCACAAGATCCGTATAAATGCGGGCGATTTCAAGCAACGTCATAATTCACCATGAGCAATTCGTATAGCGATGCGAGTCGCGTGGTCTCTATCTTTGTATTTAATTCCTTGTTCCCTGAGTATTTCGATAAATTTCCAATGCAGATCGGCTATCTTCTCCTCAAGTTGTTGCAGTTCTTCAGGATCCATCGTCCTCTCAATTTTTTCGATAACCTCAACATACTTCCGAGCAACACGATACAAATTATTGGTCNNGTCACTTTGATTCCTTTCAATAACCGGGGCAAGCGACCTTGCCCTTCAGAATTAATCTTCAAAAACCCGCAAATTAGCCAACGCTTCCCTCGAGGGTAACCCCGAGCAACCGTGATGCCTCCACGGCAAATTCCATGGGGAGGTTTTTGAACACTTCCTTACAGAAACCGTTCACGATCATGGANNGCATTGTCGGGTGACATTCCGCGCTGACGACAATAAAAAAGCTGGTCTTCATCGATCTTGGAAGTTGTGGCCTCGTGTTCCGCCTTCGACGAATGGTTTTCAACTTCAATGTACGGGAACGTATTCGCGCCGCATTGATGACCAATCAAAAGAGAATCGCATTGCGTGAAATTCCTGGCCTGGGCCGCTTTGGGTAAAATTTTTACAAGCCCACGGTAAGTCGCGTTGGCATGTCGCGCCGAAATTCCCTTGGAAATAATCGTGCTCTTCGTCCTTTTTCCGATGTGTATCATCTTGGTGCCGGTATCCGCCTGTTGATGATTGTTGACGATCGCGACGGAATAAAACTCCCCGACCGAATCGTCCCCCATCAAAACGCAACCCGGATATTTCCAGGTAATCGAAGAACCGCTCTCAACCTGCGTCCATGAAATCTTGGACCGCACTCCTTTGCAAAGACCACGCTTCGTGACAAAATTATAAATGCCGCCTTTCCCTTCCCGGTCTCCCGCGTACCAATTCTGGACCGTCGAATACTTGATCGAAGCCCGGTCGTGGGCCACCAGCTCCACGACAGCCGCGTGAAGCTGATTTTTGTCACGAATGGGGGCCGTACAGCCTTCCAGATAACTGACGTAGGAGTCATCCTCCGCCACGATCAGCGTTCGCTCAAATTGCCCCGTTTCGGCCGTGTTAATTCTGAAATAGGTCGAAAGCTCCATCGGGCAACGAACCCCCTTGGGAATGTAACAAAAGGACCCGTCCGAAAAAACCGCGGAATTCAGCGCCGAAAAAAAATTGTCCCGAACCGGAACCACGCTTCCGAGATACTTTTCAATCAGCTCGGGATGCTCCCGGACTGCCTCGGAAAACGGACAAAAAATCACTCCCGACTCCCTGAGTTTTTCCTTGAAAGTCGTGGCCACGGACACACTATCAAAGACCGCGTCCACCGCGACCCCCGCGAGACGTTTTTGCTCCTCAATCGGGATCCCAAGTTTTTCATAAGTCTTCAAAATTTCCTGATCGACATCTTCCAGACTTTTCGGTCCTTCCTTTTCGGATTTCGGCGCGGAATAATAAATAATATTCTGATAATCAATTGGAGGATAGTGAAGGCTGGCCCAGGACGGCTCTTTCATTTTTTGCCACTCCCGAAACGCCTTAAGCCGCCACCGCAACATAAATTCCGGTTCATTTTTTTTCTTGGAAATGAACCGGATAATATCCTCGTTCAGACCGCGCGGGGCAGTCTCCGACTCGACCGGCGTGACAAATCCGTACGGATACTCCTTATCAAGAAAAGCCCCTTCGTCCGTCATGACCGTTCTTTCTTTTTCCTCTCGAGAAACCTGGAAGACTTGCTCCCCATCAGGTCCCTGGCAATTTGATCCAGGGTAATTTTCTCGTAGAGATCGTCCAGGGTGTCTTTGGTCCTGTACCAGATGGGTTTCAGTTTACAAACAGAAAAATGTCGACATTCCATACTTCCTCGCCGTTTCGAATCGCAAAAAGTTTCAAACGTGCTTCCCTCGAGAGCCTCTACAATCTCCTTCAAACTGATCTCTCGTGGAGCCCGTGCGAGAGTCCACCCTCCGCGATTTCCCTGTTGTGATGAAACCATCCCCGTTTTACGAAGTTTTTGAAGGATTTTTTCGGTAAAGGGCACCGAAAATCCTCCGTACTCCGCTATCTCTTTCGCGGTACTGCCCACAGTCCGCCCCGGCATCGCCATGTAGGCGAGACAAATCACTCCATATTCAGTTTTGGTGGTATATCGCATGGATGGTCCTTTTCGTGGCAGGGTGATTTTATCAAACCAGACCGTTTCAATCCAGTTTGAAAATAAAAAGGCAACCGGTCGGGACTATCCGGATTTTTCATCGAGCTAAAACAAAAAAGCAAACTATCGCGCTTTACGCGGTAGTCTGCTTTTTAAGAAGATTTGGGCAGGGAGGGAATCGAACCCCCGACACAGGGATTTTNNCCTTGCTCTACCGACTGAGCTACCTGCCCGAGAACGCCCATATATCCAACAGGTTAAAAACCTCGTCGGGCTGTCACACAATGGAGTGAATTATAAGGAAGCGTTCGCGAATGTCAAAATCTTTAAACAAAATTCAAAGTTTCTTTCAAAAAACAGATTACTTGCCCAACAGGGCATCCAGGCTTAAGGGATGCGAACGCATCAAACAAAGACGGATCCCAATAAGCGTGCTGATGACATCAAGAATAAAAATCTGGTAAGCGGGAAAGTGGACAAAACTGCCCTCTCCGAAACACCCACAATCCGCGGGAATTGAACCGGTCATAAGCCAGGTCAACGCGATCACCATAACGAAGCTCCACGACATCGCCGCGAGCATCGCCGCACTGATACGCGTCAAATATCCAACGATCACAAAAACTCCAAAGATGAACTCAATCCACGGAATCAGTCTCGCGATCCACGGAATAAAAACGTAGGGAATAATCTCGTAAGCGGCAATCGCCGCCTGAAAGTTCTCGACGGGTTCAACCAGTTTGGTGTAACCGGAGTAAGCAAAAATCAAACCGATCAAAAGACGGCCCAGAAAAAGAATTTTGTAGGATGATTCACGTTTCATCATTCACCTCCCGGAACAGCCGTCGGCGGTTTCGGCGTCTGGTCCACCTGAGGATCGGGCGGCGCCGAAAATGACAGCTCTGGCAGTCCTAAAACTCTTCGGATATCGTTCTCGCCCCTTTCTTTTAATTCACGAGGCCCCACATAACGTTTGTCTCCCATGAAAAAAGTCGGGGTTGCATTGACCTGACGGAGTGTCCCTTCATTTTTCTCGGCATAAATTCCGCTCGTCACCGCGGGATCCGCCATGCAATTTGAAAAAAGCTCCATATTAGCCCCGCATCCTTCAGCGTATTCCACAAGTTTGGAAACCGGCGGTTCAGGCATCGCCGCCCACTCCCTCTGGTTCTTGTAAAGCATGTCGTGATAGGGCCAAAATTTTCCCTGAATGTGCATACACTCCGCCGCCTGGTGTGCGTAAGCCGACCATGGATGACCAGTCAAGGGATAATGGTGATAAACAAGTTGGATTTTGCCGGGATAAGCGGCAAGCAATTGATGAAGAACTTCTGTAGCAAACCGGCATGAGGGACACTGAAAATCACTATATTCAATCATTTTGATCGGGGCGGAATCAGGCCCCATCGACTTCGGGACAGGATAATAACTTACGGAAGGAAGTACCTTGGGTTGAGTTGCAAGCTCGTGCGCCTTTTGCTGTTTTATGAAAAGAACCGACAACACAAGCAACGAAGTCAGAAGTATCCCGGTCACGATATACCGAAGATTCATTTTATTTAAAGACAGCCGGATCATTTTGAAACCTCCCGGTTTGTCCGGGTCACAATCGCTCTTATATCCTGGTTCACAGACAATACCATCATTTTTTCTAGCGAGAAGGGGCTCACAAGCGACCAGTTTGAGGATCCCATGGACCCCGGAACATTAATACGATACTCCCAATCATTTCTTCCCGGATAATTCTCTAAGGCAAGCCAGTCCTGAAGAAGTTGTAAACTAAAAACCGAACACGTTCCGTTTACAGTCTCCAGGGCTTTTCGGACCAGCAAACCCGATACCTTCTTTGCGGGCATTCCGTCAAGACCGAGATATTTCCAGTAAAGGTCGCGCTCATTATAAGAACTGAGGAAGGCTTCCGCAAGATGCCAGGCCTCTTCTTTTTTTCTACGATTAACCGAAAGAAATTTTTCGAGGTCTGACATCTCAGTTTGCCATCGCAAGCGGCCATGGGCCGATGCATCCAGATCAAACAATCGGGCCTTCACCTGATCAAAACCCACTCCCGCCTCGGCACATTTTTTTGCAAAAAAACCTTCATCCACCGTCCCCGCCTCATATTCCCACCAGGCACAGAACGCACTTGTATCGTGAGTCGAAAGCATGGCCATTCCGTTCGGGCGATAGTGATCGGCCGTCTTGAAAGTCATGTCTGTATCCCAGTTCCGAACCCAGCGTTGAACATCGGAACCCGGGATTTTATACTCGTCCAGAATTTCGTACGAACACTTCGGCACAGTCCCAAGGGCTTCAGCACAAGGCAACATTTTGGTTTCTCGCGTCATAATGTCAAGAATGCGCCGTCCATGTTCTTTCCAGTCACTTTCCCCGGGAGGATCAAAGGTTCCGGCGGTACCGGCCCGCTCCGCAGGCTCCGAAACCGGAATTGTCCAAAGCCGGAACATTCCGACAAAATGATCGACGCGATAAAGGTCGAAAAAATTCTCGAGGTATTGCATTTTTCTGGTCAGGTACTCATACCCGTCAGCCGCAATACGCTCCCAGTGGTAAGGCGGCATCCCCCAACGTTGGCCTTTCGCGAAATAAAGATCCGGGGGAGCGCCTGAGGAAAGGTCCAGTTTAAAATAGTCCTGATGCGCCCACACATCCGAGCTGTCACGGGAAACCAAAAATGGCATATCCCCCATGAGAACCACTCCGTGATCGGCCGCATAGCGTTTCACCTCGGACAACTGGTGATAAAGTTGCCACTGGAGCCACTGGTTGAAAAGGATTTCATCCGCATACTCCTTCTCAAAGGGATCCATCACACTGGAATTTCTGCTACGAAACTCCTCCGGCCAGTCCATCCAACCCGCCGCATTGAATTTTACCTTAAGCGCCTTAAAAACAGCATAATCGGAAAGCCACCCGGACTGTTTTTTTCTGAAGGCGGAAAATTTTTTGTCCTTGAGATCCGTGGACTGATGAGAAAAAATCTTTTTTAGCACATCCAGCTTGGCCGACTTCACTTCGTAACGAACCCGTCCTTTCCCCGCAGGAAAATTTCGTCGAAGCACGGCCATNNACCAGATGGTCGAGGGAAAGATACATGGGATCAAGCGCGGTGCTTGACTGGGCATCGTACGGACGAAAATCGAACGCCACATCATTGAGAGGCAACAACTGAATCAGTGAAATCCCGGTCTTGACGCACCAATCCACAAGCCGCTTAAGGTCAGGGGCTTCGCCGATTCCGATACTTGATTTTGAATAGATGGAAAAAAGCGGTGTCGCGACGCCTGCCCGCCTCTGGGCACCGATCTTTTTCCAGGCCTTCGCGCAAGCCGAGCGCACAAATGATGAATAACCGGTTCCCTCTTTCATTTTATTTTTCTCCGTCTTTAAAACGTTCAAATATTCTTTGGATATCACCCTCCGCGGAGCGAAGGGCCTGGGTACAGACAAAAATAAGTACCGAAAATTGCCAGCAGTCCTCCGGCCCGATCACAAGACCTGTGGTCACATTTTCCTGTTGTTGTAAAATTTTTGAATACTTATCGATCGCCTGGCGAAGCCTGCCTTCATGGACATCCAGCGTATTGACTTTGTTCTCATACTTCATCGATGGAAACCGGATACCGCGCATCAGGAGAAACGTCGTCAGATAATCCGATGCCCCCGAAAAATTCTTTTCAAATTCAAAACCTTCAAGCTGGGGCATATACGGCGGAAGAATGATAGAAGGTTTATCGACCGTGATCTCGCCTTTCCGAATGACGGTATCGCCATGATTCACGAGAGATTCTGCGAGAAAGATATAAGGAATCTGAGTGGCTTCAAAGGTCGCCAGCGGCTGAACGCGAGGCCGCACAATCTCTGTCATTTTCAACGCTTTTTCCCAAGATTCATGAATCCCCATAGAAACTCCTGTTGGCGGAGACTATAACATACCCCTTTAAAAAATTTAAAAAGAATATGCCACTGAAGACTCAACCCTGAGG
>DCTJ01000045.1 GCA_002329545.1 Candidatus Omnitrophica bacterium UBA1443 | reverse complement strand
GCCAGCTGGTGTATCTTGGCAAGCTCGGCTCGATGCTTGAAAAAACGGAGCGGCTTGAGAAACTCGCGCCTGTTTTCGCGGACATGACGGGGAAGAAGGATGCCGCGGACGATCTCGCGCGCACGGCCTGTCTGTCCAAAATTGACCTCATGACGAATCTGGTTTATGAAATGCCGGATCTCCAGGGGATTGTGGGGCGTGAGTACTCGCTCGAGTCCGGCGAGAATCAATCGGTGGCCCTCGCGATAGGGACCCAATATCTCCCTAAAAATCTCTCGGAAGATCACAAGTCGGTGGCGCGGTCCATGACTTTACTGGGCGCCCTTTTCGGGGTTATGGACCGACTGGATCTTTTGGTGGGCGCCTTTGGAACCGGAATTGAACCGACCGGAAGCCAGGATCCATTCGCCTTGAGGCGCGCCGGCGGCGCGATCGTGAAGTTGATCCGCGCGTTTGAGTTGCGTTTTTCTCTGACGCAAATGATCAAGGCCAATATCGAACTTTACGGGGATCGTTTGAATAAAAAAGAAAAGCTGACCGAAAGGATTCTCAAATTTCTTCAGGATCGAACGGTGTTTGAATCCGGAGTGAAACCCGGCGCCCGGGAGTTTGAAATTTTGCAGGCGGTCATGAAGGCTCGTTTTGATGATGTCGCGGATGTGTTCAGAAGGTACGGGGTGTTGAGCGGCATGGATGAAAAAGTTCTTGTCCGGGCCGCGAAAGTGATTCAGCGGACGGCCAACATGTTAAAGGGATACGGGAAAACTCCGGGAGAAATCAGACCGGAGCTTTTTACGGAGGAGCAGGAAAAAAGGCTGTATGAAATCATTCGTCTGAAGGCTGGGGAAGTTTCCGGGCTGATCGAAAGCGGTGCGTACGGGAAGGGGACTGAGTTGTTCGCGCGGACATTCTCTCATCCACTTCACGACTTTTTTGATCACGTGCTTGTGAATACGGAGGAGCCGTCGGTCCGGGATAACCGGATGGCGCTTGTGGGTTTGGTGAACCGTATTTATACGGAAAAGCTGGCCGATCTTTCTTTGCTATCCAGACTTGACGAAGAATGATATAATCCACGCTCTTCTTTGCCCTGCCTGAAACCCCGCGCGGGTCAGTCAAAGGGGTAAATTAAAATTGCATTCTATAACCAACAAGTCCATCGTTTCGCCTTTTAGAGGCGGGGGGNNGACTATTATAAGGAGTGAAAGAAACACCATGAGTACCGCTACGCGCAGGAGATCCGGCAAGTCAGGTTCCAAAAAATCCAAATCTTCCAAGTCTAAATACGTCTATTTTTTTGGCGCCGGCAAGGCCGAGGGTGATGCCAAGATGAAACAGCTCCTGGGCGGCAAGGGAGCAAATCTCGCGGAAATGACCAACCTTGGCGTCCCGGTCCCCGCCGGTTTTACGATTACCACCGAAACCTGCGATCTGTTCTACCGGAACGGAAAGAAATGGCCGGTGGGTCTTGAACAGCAGGTTCGTGACAATATCGTCAAACTCGAAAAAGCGATGGGGCTTAAGTTTGGTGACCGGAACAATCCGCTTCTCGTTTCTGTCCGTTCCGGCGCGGCGGTTTCGATGCCGGGCATGATGGACACNNTTTTATCCAGATGTTCGGCGATGTCGTGATGGAAGTTCCGCACGATGAGTTCGAGCATGTGCTTGAAAAGAAAAAACAGCAGGTTGGCGCGAAGGCTGATACCGATCTGAACGCCAATGACCTGAAAGAGGTTGTCCGTCAGTATAAAAAAGTCTATCAGGATCACACGGGAGAAGAGTTTCCCCAGGATCCGTTTGACCAGTTGGTGAAATCCGTGAACGCGGTGTTTAATTCCTGGAATTGCCCGCGCGCGCTCAAGTATCGCCAGATCAACGAAATCCGCGGTTTGCTTGGCACGGCGGTGAACGTCCAGGCGATGGTGTTTGGCAACATGGGGGAAACGTCCGGAACGGGTGTCTGCTTTACCCGTAACCCTTCGACCGGCGAGAATAAGTTTTACGGCGAGTATCTTGTGAACGCGCAGGGCGAGGACGTTGTGGCCGGGATCCGGACCCCGGAACCGATTTCGGTACTCGCGCAAAAATGGCCGGCGGTATACAAGCAACTCGATACTATCCGGTTGCGCCTTGAGCGGCATTACCGGGACATGCAGGATATTGAATTTACCATTCAGGAAGGGAAACTTTACATCCTTCAGACCCGTAGCGGAAAACGCACGGCGGCCGCGGCGGTCCGTACCGCGGTGGAAATGGTGAAGGAAAAAATGATCTCCCAGAAGGACGCGATCCTTCGGGTCGCTCCCAAACAGCTGGATCAATTGCTCCATCCGACGTTTGATCCCAAACAGCAAAAAACAAAACAACCGATCGCGACGGGTCTTCCGGCTTCTCCGGGCGCCGCGACCGGCAGAGTGGTGTTTACCGCTGATGAGGCGGAAGCGTGGGTGGAGAGAGGGGAGACCGTGGTGCTCGTCCGTGTCGAAACTTCGCCCGAAGATATTGGCGGGATGAACGTCGCGGTCGGTATTTTGACCTCACGCGGCGGCATGACGTCGCACGCGGCGGTGGTCGCCCGCGGTATGGGGAAATGCTGTGTGGCGGGAGTGAGCGGCATTAACATTGATTATAAGGCGAAGCGGTTCACCGCGGGGAAAGTGACCGTGAAGGAAGGGGATTTTATTTCCCTCGACGGAACGCTTGGCTACGTTTACGAAGGTAAACTCAATACCATTGAGCCGACGCTTTCCGGGGACTTCGGAACTCTTATGAAGTGGGCCGATGGTGTTCGCGTTCTCAAGGTGCGAACGAATGGCGACACGCCGCTTGACGCGACCGTGGCCCGCAAGTTTGGTGCCGAGGGGATTGGTCTTTGCCGGACGGAACATATGTTTTTTGAGGGAGATCGGATCATCGCCGTTCGCGAAATGATTTTGGCCGATGACACGGCGGGACGCGAGAAGGCGCTTGCCAAACTTCTCCCGATGCAACGCGGAGATTTTGAAGGTATTTTTGAGGCGATGAAGGGGCTTCCCGTGACGATCCGTTTGCTGGATCCGCCTCTTCATGAGTTCCTCCCGCAGGAAGAAGAAAACCAGAAAGAAATGGCGCAAGTCATGAATGTGCCGGTGGATGTCATCAAGAACAAAGTCAATGCCCTGCACGAGTTCAATCCGATGTTGGGGCATCGCGGCTGTCGTCTTGGGATCACATATCCGGAGATTTATGCCATGCAGGTTCGCGCGATCATTGAGGCGGCTTGCAACCTCAAGAAAAAGGGAATTAAAGTGATTCCCGAGATCATGATCCCCCTTATCGGGACCAAAAAGGAATTTGACATTCTGAAAGAGCTTTCGATCGGGGTGATCAACAAGGTTTTTGAGGAAAAGAAGACCAAGGTTGATTATATGATCGGAACAATGATTGAAGTTCCGCGGGCGGCGTTGACCGCGGATCGTGTCGCCGAGGCGGCGGATTTTTTCTCGTTCGGGACGAACGATCTGACGCAGATGACCCTCGGGTTTTCACGCGATGATTCCGGAAACTTCATGGGTGCGTATCTCGAGCAGAATATTTTCGAGAAAGACGTGTTTCAGTCCATTGATGAAGAAGGAGTCGGCTCCCTGGTTCGTCTGGCGGTCGAAAAGGGTCGTAAAACAAAGAAGGACCTAAAAATCGGAATTTGTGGTGAGCATGGCGGAGATCCGGATTCGGTTGATTTTTGTCACCGGGTCGGGATGAATTATGTCAGTTGCTCGCCGTATCGTGTGCCGATCGCGCGGCTCGCGGCGGCCCAGGCGGCGCTTCGAGGAAAGAAATAAGCGCCAACGTTTAAAAACCATTGCTCCTTCGGAAGGTCAGGGGAAACTCTGGCCTTCCGAAGATAACGCCGGCAGGCGAGAGATATCACCTAACGGTTCTCATGGCAGGAAAAAATAAAAAAAAGAAAACCGGCTCTGTTCGCCAATTTAAAAAACGGCGTGTTCAGGTAAAAGCAAGGCGGCGTCGCTCTAAGCGGTCCCGGCTTGTGGTTCGCCGTTCCCACCTCGGTTCCAAGCTGTCTTCATCCAAAAGCTCGCGTTCCTCCAGTAAAAGCAAAACGGAAAAACTCCTTCTGAAAGAAAAAGCGTTTCAGGAGGAAGCTTCGAATCTCGTCAGGAAGGAAGCCCTGCTTGAGACGACGGGGGAGCGTAGGAAGCAACTTCGCGAAGAGGATGAGCCTGACGATAACCATTCCGAAGATTCGACCGATCAAACGCTCGATCGAACCGCGATGAAAATTTATCTGGATCAAATTGAGCACATCCCTCTTTTGACGCCGGAGGAGGAAATATCGCTGGCGAAACTCGTGCAAAGGGGCGGCCCCAAAGGAGAAGAAGCCCGTCACCGTATGATCCGTTCGAATCTCCGTCTCGTGATTGCCATTGCCAAACGCTACACGCACATGGGACTTCCCTTTTCAGATCTGGTGGAAGAAGGGAATATTGGCTTGATGCGCGCGGTCGAGAAGTTTGATCCGAAGCGGGGGTACCGGTTTTCAACCTACGCGTCCTGGTGGATTAAACAGGGAATGATGCGCTCGCTCTCCAATCATGGAAAGACGATTCGTATTCCGGTTTATATGTACGATATTATCGCCAGATGGCGGCGGGTTCGTGACGCTTTAACCCAGAGACTGAATCGTCCTCCAACGCGGCGCGAGATTGCCAAGGTGCTTGAAATTCCGGTCGCGAAGGTCCGTGAAATTGAAAACATCGCGAATAAACCCAGTTCACTGAACACGCCGATCAGTCTTGACGGGACCGCGGAGCTCATTGATCTCATCGAAGATGATGTCGCCAATAACCCGGATTCCCGGGCGGCGGAGGTCCTGAAGAGTGAAAGAATTCAAAATCTCCTGGATCATCTGGACGAGCGGGAGAGAAAAATCCTCACTTTGCGATTCGGGTTTGGGGAGCATGACCCGCACACCCTGGAAGAAGTAGCTCAGCACTTCAATGTGACGCGGGAGCGGATTCGTCAGATCGAGGCGGTGGCCTTGAAAAGAATTCGTGCCCGGCTTGTTCTCGAAGGTGACATCTTCGAAAACTACCTTACGCACCAGTAAGTTTTTTTTGATCACACTTTAATCCCCGGGAGGAACCCATGAGTGTTACTTCGTTAAGATCCAAAGTACGCGACGTCGCGGATTTTCCCAAAAAAGGAATTCTTTTCAAGGATATCACGCCCGTCCTCAGGGACCCCGCGGCTTTTCGCGAGGTGATCGCCCTGTTAGCGAAAGCCGTTAAAAAATCAAAGGCGGATCTCGTGGCGGGAATTGAATCCCGCGGCTTTCTTTTTGGGGCCCCGGTCGCGACGAAACTCGGGATCGGATTTGTTCCGATCCGGAAAAAGGGAAAACTTCCCTGGCGCACGAAACGGGTTCGTTGCACGCTTGAATATGGTCAGGATGTTCTCGAGATTCACGCGGACGCCGTCAAACGCGGGCAGAAAGTGGCCATTGTGGATGATCTCCTCGCGACCGGAGGAACGGCGCAGGCGGCGGCGAAGCTTGTCCGGTTAATTGGCGGTAAAGTGGTTCTTCAGGCCTTCGTGATCGAGCTGGGGTTTCTTAACGGCAGGAAAAAACTCGCAAAGTGCGACATGTCTTCGGTGTTGAAGTTCTGAAATCCGTTACGCCTCTCGTTCAAGGGAGGAAAATGGAAATCGTCTTTCGGGAAACAATCTGAAAAAAATGCCCCCAGCATGAATCGAACATGCAACCCTCTCCTTAGGACGGAGATGCTCTATCCAATTGAGCTATGGGGGCAATGAGGCAGTATTATATGGGTATCGATCTGAAAATACAAAATTTAAAAAACGCGTTGTCTTTTATTTTTGTTTTGGGGGCAATTTTTATTTTTGTCACGCCAGCTTTTTCGGACGAAGCTTCGGACCTCAATGTCCAGCCGGAGACGATGGCGGAATTTGAGACTCTGAAATCGGAATGGGAAAAAGTCCGCGACCAACAGATCCGGATGATCCAGGACAAGGAACAGGACTTGGAGCGGCTGAAAGAAGAACTCTTTCAAAAGATGCGGGATGGAAACCCCCAGAATTTCTCCGGAGATTATGCGGGCACGCCCCCGACTCTTGGGGAAGATGACAGGCTTGCGGCGGCCGCGGCGGACCCCCGGGTCATCGAATCTTTTGAACAAAAAATCGCGGAATTGAAGGAAGCGAACCGGAAACTTTCGGGTGAAATTTCGGAACTTAAAGCGAGAAATCGTGAATTGGAAATGGCGGCGGGCGGGAGCCTCGCTTCTGATTCTGGACGTGATGAGCTTCGGAAGGACAAAGAGGAGCTTGATATTCAAAAGGCGGCGTTTCAGAGGGAAAGGGAAAAATTTTTCCAGGAGATGGCCCGCCAAAGGGAAAGGCTTCGGAAGGCTGAACTGGACCAGGCCGGAGGCGGTCTGAATTAAGCGATGCCTTCTCCCTCCTCTAAAAATACCGTGAGGCAAGAACTCCTGGTGAGGCGGCGGGCGATTCCCCGCTCGAAGCGCCTTCGAAAAAGCCGGAAAATCCTCAGGAAGCTTTTCAAACATCCCCGATTTTTGGCGGCAAAAAAGATCGCGTTCTATTTTGATATTGCTCCTGAAGTTCAAACTCGTTTATGTCTGGAAACGCTCGTTAAGGATAAGGAAATCTATCTTCCTCGCGTTAATCTGAACACCCGGCGACTTTCGCTGTGCCGGATTCAATCGATCAAGAACGATCTCCAAAGGGGCGCCTATTCAATCATGGAACCCAAGGCTACGTGTCCCCGGCGAAGTGTTTCCCGGATGGAGGTGATAGTTGTCCCCGGTGTCGGATTTGATAAAAAGGGGAACCGGATGGGGCGCGGCGCGGGATATTACGATCAATTATTGCGGAAGGCCGGGAAAATTTTTAAGATAGGGTTGTGTTTCCGGGAACAGATGGTTCGCCAGCTTCCCGTGACAAAAACAGATGTCCCCATGGATTGTGTTATTACCGATTAGACCGGAAGCGGGTCTTTTTTTCGCCGGGGCCAGACGGGGAATGTGAGCGAAAACTAAACGAATGAAGATACTAGACGGTAAAATTTATACGATCAGTGAGCTGAACAAGGAGGTTCGCGGCGTTCTTGAAACGCGTTATACGGGAATTTGGGTGGAAGGAGAGATTTCGAACTTCAAACGCCACAGTTCCGGACACATTTATTTGACGCTGAAGGATGAACAGTCGCAAATTTCGGCGGTTTTTTTCAGTTTCTATCATAAAGGACTAAAGTTTGAACCGGAGGATGGTCACAAGGTACTGGTGTTTGGGCGTGTTTCGGTTTATGAAGCGCGGGGACAATATCAGTTCTACATCGAACGCATTGAGCCCAAAGGAGTGGGGGCGCTTCAACTGGCCTTCCAGCAGTTGAAAGAACGGTTGGAAAAGGAAGGTTTGTTCCGGAGCGAACGGAAAAGACCAGTGCCCAAATTCCCAAAGACGGTTGGGGTGATTACTTCACCGACCGGCGCGGCGATCCATGATATATTGAATGTCATTAACCGGAGATTTTGCGGCACCCATATTCTTCTTTACCCCGTCAAGGTCCAGGGGGAAGGGGCCGGCGAAGAAATCGCGGAAGCGATTCGGATTATGAACCAGCGTGGCGAGGCGGAGGTTTTGATCGTTGGCCGCGGGGGAGGAAGTCTCGAAGATCTTTGGGCCTTCAATGAAGAGCCGGTCGCTCGCGCGATTTTTGATTCCGCGATCCCTGTCATTTCGGCCGTGGGGCATGAGACGGACTGGACAATCGCCGATTTTGTGGCGGATCTTCGC
>DCTJ01000078.1 GCA_002329545.1 Candidatus Omnitrophica bacterium UBA1443 | reverse complement strand
GCGTCTCTCGGCGCCAAAGTCGTGCACTCGCGGGCGGTTGAAGTCGGTAAAAAATTCAACATGCCCATCTGGGTGTGTAATTCTCATAAAAACATTCGAGGAACTCTCATCACGAAGGAGACGAAAAAAATGGAAGAAGTGGTCGTTAGCGGTGTCGCATTAGCCGAGGATGAAGCCAAGATTACCCTGTTTCGGGTGCCGGACCGCCCCGGGGTTGCCGCGAAAATTTTTCAGGCCCTCGCGGACGCAAACGTGAACGTGGACATGATTATTCAGAACAAGACCCAGACGAACTCCACGGACATTTCATTTACCGTGTACAAAAACGAGCTCGCGAAAGCCATCAAGGTCGTCCAGGGAAACGCCCGGAAGCTTGGTATCAAGGACATCGTCTGCGATGAAAACATAGCGAAGGTCAGCATCGTCGGGATCGGAATGCGTTCCCATTCTGGCGTCGCGTCCAAAATGTTCTCGACGCTCGCGAAGCGCAAGGTCAACATCGACATGATCTCAACTTCCGAGATCAAGATTTCCGTCGTGGTGGCCGGAGACAAGGGGAAAGTTGCGGCACGCGCCATCCATAAGGCGTTCGGGTTGGGGAAGAAATAAACGGCCTTGCCTGAGTTCGGCGAAGGCCAGACCGGAGAAGATTGAATGAAGAAGAAAAAAATCCTATTTTACGATACGACTTTGAGAGACGGATCCCAAATGGAAGGGATTAGTCTGTCTTTGCGCGACAAGCTGATGATCGCGAAGCGGCTTGACCGGTTCGGGATGCACTACCTCGAAGGGGGGTGGCCGGGATCCAATCCGAAAGACATGGAATTTTTCCGCGCGATCAAAAAAGCGGGCCTTCGACACGCCAGGGTCGCGGCCTTTGGCTCCACGCGGCGGCCTCATGTAAAGGTCAAGGACGACCCCCAGCTCAAGGCCCTGCTCGACGTGGGAACAAAGACCGTCACGATTTTTGGAAAGTCCTGGAATATGCACGTGAGGGATGTTTTCAAGGTGTCGCTTAAAGAAAATCTTCTGATGATTTATGAGACCGTGGCTTACCTGAAGGATAAAAAAATCGAGGTTATCTACGATGCGGAGCATTTTTTTGACGGATTCAGGGCCAATCCCGATTACGCGATTAAGTCGCTTCAGCAGGCCGCGAAGGCGGGCGCCGACAACCTTTCACTCTGCGATACGAACGGTGGCACGCTTCCCCACGAAATTCGTCGCGCGATCCTTCGCGTCAAGCGGGCGGTTAAAACCCCGCTCGGGATCCATTGCCATAACGACTCAGAACTTGCCGTGGCCAACTCGATCCAGGCCGTGGGGGAAGGTTGCACCCTTGTCCAGGGGACCATCAATGGATTCGGGGAGCGATGTGGAAACGCGAATCTCGTGAGCATTATCCCGAATCTTCAACTCAAGATGGGAATCCAGTGTTTCTCTCCGTCTAAAATGAAGGAACTGACGTCCCTGGCCAATTATGTGGCGGGAATTTGCAATATGCCGCTCATGAACAACCAGCCGTTCACGGGCCGCTCGGCGTTCGCTCACAAGGGCGGAGTTCACATTAACGCGATGACAAAGAACGCCAGAACTTATGAGCACATTGAGCCGAAAGCTGTCGGGAACTACCGGCGTTTTCTGGTGTCTGAACTCGGGGGCAAGACGAATATTATGATCAAGGCCCGGGAGCTTGAACTGCATTTTCAGAAAGATTCCCCGGAATCGAAAAAAATTCTGACCGAAATTCAGCGTCTTGAGTACGAAGGCTACCAGTTTGAGGCCGCGGAAGCGAGTTTTGAACTGTTGGTCCAGCGGTTACTTGGGAATGTAAAGCCCCATTTCAAGCTCGAGTCCGTTTCTGTGCGGACGGAGGAAATCGGCGACAACAACCCTCGCTCGGTCGCTGATGTCAAACTGACGGCAAAGGGGGAACAGCATTTTGAATCTGCGGAAGGAGATGGGCCGGTGAATGCGCTTGATTCTGCCTTGCGCAAGGCGTTGCGTAAAGCGTATCCCGCGATCGATGAAATTCATTTAACAGATTATAAAGTGCGGGTGGTGAACTCTGAAGCCGGGACCGCGGCGAAAGTCCGGGTTTTCATTGAGTTTCAGGACAAAGTAAAGTCCTGGGTCACGGTGGGTGTTCACGAAAACATCATCGAAGCCAGCTGGAAGGCGCTGGTCGAGGCGATCGAATATAAATTGCATAAGGGATAGTACGGCGCGAAGGCATAAGGTGTACGGAGCGGAAGCTTCGACGACCTATCCTCTTACCCCGTACGCCGTACTGATATGGATCTAGACAAACAATATAACTCCAAGGAAGTTGAAGCGAAGTGGTACCGTCTCTGGGAGGAGAAGGGGTATTTCAGACCCCAGAGTGATGGAGCCACGGACATGGCGGATCGGGACGCGTATGTCATCGTCATCCCTCCCCCGAATGTGACCGGCATTCTCCACATGGGCCACGCCCTGAACAATACGATTCAAGACATTCTCGTGCGCTGGAACCGCATGAAAGGTAAGGCCGCCTTATGGATTCCGGGTGTGGATCATGCGGGAATCGCGACGCAG
>DCTJ01000027.1 GCA_002329545.1 Candidatus Omnitrophica bacterium UBA1443 | reverse complement strand
GCTTCATGCGTTGATTAGAAATAAAAAGTTCATTAAATCCTCTTCGGGCAACATCGCGAATTCCCGTCCCGTAAACAACAAGGGGGATCCTGGCCCAGTGAATCGCGGCAAAACACATCGGACACGGTTCCGTTGTGGAGTAAATCACACAATGCCTCAAGTCAAACGTCTTTAACTTGCGGGAAGCCTCACGGATCGCGTTAATCTCCGCATGGCACGTTGGGTCATTTTTTTTGAGAACGGTGTTATGGGCCACGGAAAGCGCGCGACCTTTATAAACAATGACTGCCCCGAACGGACCACCGGCAGACCTTTTGATGCCCCACTGCGCCGAGCAAAGGGCCAATTTCATCCACCTGGAATTAGGGATATGTCTCATGATATTTGCCTCCTCAGGATAAACCCGCAACGGTTTTTTGGGTCGCCCTCAGCACCTCACTGTGAAGGAGGCCGTTCGTCGCCAAAATACCAATATTGTTCTTAAGAACTTCTCCGGTGCCATAGTCAATGGGCTGACCGTTCAGGTCCGTTACCCGGCCTCCGGCTTCTTCGATCACAAAAGCTCCGGGAGCAACATCCCAGATTTTCTCACGATAGCCGGGGTTACGTTGGGGTAAGGTTCTGAAAAAAATCTCCGCGCAACCCGCTGCGAGGACCACATGCTTGGCCTGGCTGTCCAGAGGGATCGGCTTTTTTTCAATCCCCAGTTCATTCCGGATCCAGTCGTTTTTTTCGTTGTTCTTGTGATCGGGATCGTAAGAATCCAGAATGCTCGCATTACGGATCTCGGAGCATTGAGAAACACTCAATTTCACCCAGTTCTCTTTATCAAAAGACGCCGCCCAGCAGCCTTTCCCTTTTTCGGCAAAAAGCATCACCCCTTTTCCCAGCATTGGATAACCGGGTAACTCAAGTTCGGGGCAACCGATTGCCGCAAGAGTAACTTGCCCCTCCCGAATAAGGGCAAGGGCGGTCGCATACTGCCTACCGTTGAGATACCCCCTGGTTCCGTCTATGGGATCCAGCGTCCAGAATGTCCCCTGAGGGAAACCTCTACCGCGGTCGATCCAATCGCAAATTTTCTCAGGAGTCGCATCGAATGTAAATCGCTGAACATAACGGGAGATCGCCTCTAATCTTGAAGCTCCTGAAACCTTTCTTAACTCATCGGCATTTTCTTCGGCCACAAGCTGACCATCGGGAAAATACCTCGTCAGCATGGATCCTGCGAGAGCTTGAATCCCCATGTCAGCAATCGTAACGGGAGTGTGATCTTCTTTGTCATGGGGCGCGTAGGAATTTTCATCCCTTACGCGAGAGGCAAGCTTCGCAGCGGCACTGACTAATTCTACGGAAAAACGCGCTTCAGAAGAATTCAGGTCAGGTTTCACGCTTGAAAAATTCCTGAACTCTTTTCAGAAGCGCATCCACCGAAATAGGCTTGGGGATAAAATCATGTTTCCCGACCACGGGGTGCGCAGCGGCTTCTCGCGGCGTCATAAGCGATGTAAAAAAAATGATCGGAACCGAACAGAGCTCCGGATCATTTCTGAGGGCGGCCGCAATATCGGTCCGNNAATAACAATATCCAACAAAAGAAGATCCGGTTTCCATTCCCGAATCATGTCAATCGCCTGCTCACCACGATGGCAAACCCCCACTTCAAATCCCCCCTTCTCAGTCAACACCATCCTCGCAAGCCGGGGGAAATCCACTTCATCATCCACAATAAGAATGGACCGCTTTTTCATCGTCAGACACTCCTATGCTACGCTTGGTTCGTATTTTACCATACCCAAGACTTCTTTTTTGAAGCTATAATACGGCTTTATCAGGGAGACGGATATGTTTTTATTCGAAAAACTCATACTGGCGCATTTGATTGCCGATTTCGTTCTTCAGTTTGAAGAACTGTATCAGCTTAAAGTCAGGCGCCTTTTAGGACATCTGCTCCACGTTTTCATCCACGGAGCAGTCATGATCATCCTCGCCTTCCCCTACCTGGACAACCCGCTGGTTCTTCTTTACATTACATTCCTCGTCTTTGAACACCTTCTTCAGGATTTGATCAAATACCGTCTGACCCAAAAATTTCCAACCAAACAATTCATTTACTATACGCTGGATCAGATACTCCACTTCGTCGTTCTTGGCTTCGTTTTGTTCTTTCCCGTGGCAAGCGAAACCCGTCCTTTCCCGGGACCGGTTCCTTTAAATGAGCTTTATCAGGATCCGGTCATCACCCGTTTCTTTATTTTCTTCATATTACTTACCTTCGCCGCAAACTATACGTTGAATTCATTCTACCGGAGCTACGTGAAAGGCTCACGGCCGTTACACTGGATCACGTCTCCTGAGATGGCAATCACAATCCTCGAACGAAGCGTAATCGCGTCGGTCATTATTTTCGCTCCGAGCCTCTCCTGGATATTGCTTTCCTTGACGGTTGGTGCTCTCCGAATTCCCCTTAGAAGTTTACGCCACTTTAAGGATTTCCTTATTAGCGCCGGATACACCCTGGCGCTGACAGCCGTTTTCATGGTACTGGCGTTATGAAAAAGACCTCCCGTCCCCCCACCCAAAAAACAAATTTGACCACAAAGCGTTGTCCAGCTGACAAGGTACGAAACCTCCAAAAGATCCTAGCTCTCAACAGCATTCTGAATTCCACGCTTGAGCTGGATCCATTACTCGCAATCATCATGAAAACCTCCGCTGAAGTCATGAAAGCAGAGGTCGCTTCCCTGCTTTTGATTGATTCGGCAACCAAGGAACTTGTCTTCCGCGTGGCATTAGGGGGCAAGGGTTCGGCCCTAGAAGAAAAATTTCGCGTTAAAATGGGAGAAGGCATTGCCGGCTCGGTCGCCAAAACTGGAAAACCTCTGGTCGTGAATGATGTACGGAACGATCCCCGTTTCGCGAAGCGTTTTGACCGATCCACCGGATTCATCACGAAAGCGATCCTTTGCGTGCCTCTGAAAGCCAAGAACAAGATCATCGGGGTGCTTCAGGCCATTAATCCCGTCGGCCGCAAAGGCTTTTGTTCGTCTGACCTGGATCTTTTTGAAACCTTCGCGCACCAGGCGGCTGTCGCGATCGAAAACGCGAAACTCCATGCCGAGATGGTCAGACAGGAAACTGCGAAACAGACATTAAAAATCGCCCATGAAATTCAACAAAATTTTCTTCCGGATCTAAAAAACAGAAACTATGGATTGGACATCGACGCCAAAAGCGTGCCCGCGTTCGATGTCGGAGGTGATTTTTATGATGCCGTCACTCTTGATAATGATCGCCTGGGAATTATCCTGGGCGATGTATCAGGAAAGGGTGTCCCGGCTGCTTTGTATATGGTCAGAGCGATGTCAGAATATCGTTTTCTGGCTCCCTCCGCCAAAGATCCGGCTGAACTTCTTACGCGCCTCAACAAAAAACTGTCCGAGCAAAGTTTCTTCGGTATGTTCATCACTATGGTCTGCCTCATGGTGGATAAAACCACTGGTACAATCCAGTATGCGTCCGCTGGACATCCCCCCATTTTACTGAGGCGTGCCGCAAACAGTACCACCGAGCTCCTCAAAGGAACTCAGAGTGTCCCTCTGGGACTCGTACCAGACGCTCCGTTTTTTCTTAACACGATCAAACTTGAAAAAGGTGACGCCCTTTTCCTTTACACGGATGGCGTTACGGAAGCGCGAAACAGGCTCGGGAAAGAGTATACAATTGAAGGCCTGACTCGCTGTGTTAAGGTAGGAGCCAAATCAGCGGAAGCTTATCTTGAGCAAATCTGCGCGGACGTTCGCTCTTTTTCAGCCGACACAGACCCACACGACGACGTCACAGCGTTGGCCCTAGTCATTTAATACCCAACAGAAATTTTCAGAATCAGTCTCAATCGTTTACGGTTGGGATCGCAAATCTGCTTAAATTTATTCTGTCTTTTTAAAAATTCGGGGAAGTGTCAGGGTGAATTTTGTCCCGACACCCGGCTGACTTTCCACGGCCACTGTCCCCCGGTGCATATTCACTGTGCGAGAAACAACCATCAGACCCAGTCCCGTCCCTCGTTTCCCTTTCGTGGAAAAAAACGTTTCAAAAAGCCGAACCTTCACTTCGTCCGGCATTCCAGCGCCATTATCCTGAACCGAAACTTCATATCTTTCCGAATCCACCAACCTCGCAAAAACCTTGATACAAGCGTCGGGCTTATTCTTAAAAGCTTCAAAGGCATTTTTAACAAGATTAAGAATCGCCCGATAGAGAGCCCTACTATCTCCCTGCACTTCAGGGAAATCTTCTTCCGTGGAAAATTCCAGTTTTACCGAAACAGCTTCCGCCCTTTCCGAAAGATCATTTTTTAATTCTTCGATCAGCGCGGGAATGCTCACAACTTCCGGTTCGAGCTGGTAGTCTTTACTCAGGCTCGTAATCTCCCCTATAAAGCCATCCATGTCCTTGAGGGTTTTCCCGAGTTTTTCAATCCCCCTGGTAAGAAATTTTTCGTTTTTCTCGTGGATCCCCATCCGGATCATTTCGTCGGAGAATTTTGCGAGCTGAAGGATGTTTTTAATTTCATGAACCAGCATTGCCATCGTTTGTCCGATGGCCGCGAGCCGTTCCATCCTGATGTTTTCTTCAAAAAGCAAAATATTTTTGAGAGCTCCTGAAAATTCAGAAACAAAATCAAACCCCATTTCCAATTCCTTCGGAGTAAAATCCCCGTCCCGTTCAAAACACGCTACTCCAATGGACATGTTGCGGGCAATCATGGGAAGAAAAAGCATTCCTTTTTGGACAGAGGGCTTCCCCTTGTCAAAGGCTTGTTGAACCGATTGTAATAGTTGGGGCGAAGCCTCTTTGGGGCCCAAAATCGCCTCTTCGAGCCACAGCCGCTTATCGGGACCCGCAAGAAAAAGGTATGCCTTTTGGGAAGGAATAAACTGGATGACCGTCTGAAGAAAAAACCCGATCAGAACACTTTTGTCGGTAATGGCATCATAGATTCGGCCAATCTCGTGAATCGCCTTTTCAGGTTCCATACGAAAGGAGTTTAATCAATACACTGTTGGATTTCAAGCACACTCACCCGTTCTGTCTAGCCAAAATAGAAATGTCC
>DCTJ01000101.1:5321-6561 GCA_002329545.1 Candidatus Omnitrophica bacterium UBA1443 | reverse complement strand
TTCCCAAGTCCTTTGGCCGCAAGCCAGTCTGTGATTTTCTTCTTGGCCTCGGCCGTCGGTAAGCCGGTAATTGACACATCGGGGCCCGTGGAATTGACCGAAGTTCCCTCTCCCACAAAACCCCGCCACTCGGTGTCGGGATCATCCGGCTGAACCACCTGGATCACGGGAAGATTAAATCGCGTCGCAAACTCAAAGTCACGCGTGTCGTGAGCCGGAACCGCCATAATCGCTCCGGTACCGTACCCCATCATGACGTAATCGGCAATCCAGACCGGTATTTTGCTGTCATTCACGGGATTGATCGCGTAAGCGCCCGTAAACGCGCCAGTCTTGTCTTTCTCAAGCTGGGCGCGTTCCAGTTCACTTTTTCGGGAGGATTCCTGACGGTATTTTTCAACCTGCGCGCGGCACTGGGGCGACGTAATTTTTTCGACCAGCGGATGTTCCGGGGCCAGCNNTGACTTCAAGGTTTGAATCCGCAATTTTGAATTGGACTTCAGCCCCTTCGCTCCGACCAATCCAGTTTCGTTGCATCTCCTTGATCGCTTCCGACCAATCCACGTATTTGAGATCTTCGAGGAGGCGTTCGGCGTAAGCCGTAATTTTCAACACCCATTGACGAAGCGGACGGCGGAAAACATCCTTGTGCCCTTTTCGATCACAAGTTCCGTCCGATCGCACCTCTTCGTTTGCCAGAACGGCCTTACATCCCTCACACCACCAGACCGGAATTTCAGCCTCGTAGGCAAGTCCTTTTTTGTAAAGCTGGAGAAAAATCCACTGGGTCCACTTGAAATAGTCGGGATCGGTGGTGTCAACCTCACGATCCCAGTCATAACTAAAACCCAGCATCTGGATTTGGCGGCGGAAAGTTTCGACGTTTTTTTTGGTCGTAATCGAGGGATGCGTCCCCGTTTCAATCGCGTATTGTTCGGCGGGAAGCCCAAAGGCGTCCCATCCCATTGGATGCATCACCGCGTAGCNNGACGTAATACTTGGGTTTTTGAGGCGAACATTCATCAGGGTCAGGCGAACGGAAGGTCTTGTGAGTGAGCCAGTACGCCTGCCATTTTTTTTCAATTTCGTCGAAGGGATACGCTTTAAATCCGCTGACCATAATTCCTCAAAGTTCGAAAAAGGTGAGGCCCGTTCTGAAGCTTTCGTCTCCACGATTCGCGCCTGGGAACCGTCATAAGCCACGGACCGGGTCATAAAAAACAATGCGAGAGGAGGGAGT
>DCTJ01000101.1:0-5309 GCA_002329545.1 Candidatus Omnitrophica bacterium UBA1443 | reverse complement strand
TCTGCCAGTTCCGCCACTCTCGCGGGACACACAAGTTCCTTAACTGCCTGCCGTTACGAAGCCTTTTTACTTCCAGCTCGTCTCCAGAATTCCCCTCTTGTAGTCAAAAACCATCTCCAGTGATCTCTGATGACAAGAGTAACGGATATTAGGCGAATCCTGCTGATTTTTCAATGACAGAATCACGCGCGCTTACGGATTAAATCAGGAGTCCACTTTTAAAAAACCGATGACAGTAGCGCGTTAAGCTCCTGAACGCTTCCCGAAAGAAGTTTTAAAATCCCGTCCACATCCGCCGCGTTTCGAAGTCGGGCGTGGAGCTCAATTCCCGGCTCTTCAAAACTGGCCACCGGCTCAATCCGGAGATTTTTCGCTCGGGAAGTAATCTTGCGGGATCGCGTCGAAAAATCCTTGAGAAAAGCCGTCAAACCCGGAAATCGCCGCTGACGGACTTCGGCCAGAAACAAATCGCCGCGTTGACGGGGATCCAGCGACTTCGCCTCCGAAATCGCTCTGAAACTTTTCAGGCGTAAAATGTCCCGGAGCGTCGTTTCATCCCGTTTGACAATATCCCCCAGCCACTCCAGCGACTGAAGACATTGGGAACTCGTCAGGTGCGCGCGCCGATCCAGAAAGCGCGCGAACGCCTTCTGATCGGCCGGTGAAAATCTGAGGAGAAGGGCGCAGGATTTAAAAGGAATTTGGCGCCGGTCCAGAAGGTTTTTGATTTCATCTTCCAGGGCGTCCGCTTTTCGGTAATATTCAAGAAAAGATTCTTCGGCCGGAAGTCCCAGAAGCGGAAGGAGTGTGTCCCGTACCCGCTCGGGCCTGAACCGGAAATCCTGGATCGCCTTCCGGATCGCCACGACACGATCCATATCGGAAATCTCCTGCTTCCAGTTCGAGACCAGGCTTATCTGAAAAGCGTCCGGATCGCTTATTTTTTTTTCGATAAAAATTACCGGGACCTGTTTCATCCCGAGACGACACGCGGCGTGAAGTCGTTTGTGACCGGCGATCATCCGGATCGCTCCCTTTTCCCTTCGCGCCACGAGCGGATTCAGAATTCCACAACGCCGGATCGACTTTTCAAGGTCCTGATCCTCAAGCCGGTACCGGTAACAAAAGGGCCCCGGGTCCACGCCCTTCCGGGAATCCCGGAAGGAGCGAAGTTCCGTGAGCGCCATTCCGGGCAAGACTTGACCGTTGCCCGCGCGCGACTTTTTTATTTTCGGATCGTCGTGAGCCATTCCTTCTCCAGTCGGTGGGGAGAAATTTTCAGGACTTCTTCGATTGCCGCGAAGGAATCGCTCCCCTTGCGCATTTCCTGAAGGATCTCTTTCATCCGGTACATTCCAAACCGCTTTACCAGGTAACTGACAAAACTGAAAGACTGCTGATAAAAAACGCTCACTTGCTCATGCGGCATTTCGGGTTTCAATTCCATCAGAAGCATTTCCTCGACCGGATAAAGTTTTTGGGAGCGAAACGCCGCTTGAAGGATCGAGAGATCAATCGGACGGACGCTGTTTTCCTCCACCTGGGCCAACCCTTCCTGGATCCACGCCGGAGCCCGCAGACTGCTCAGGTAAGCCACAAACGCGTGGGTCATTTCATGAGCGGCGGTCGCGCGAAGTTCACGCTCGCTAAATCCCTTCCGATAAGCCGGCAGTCTTATTTTCCCGTCGTAAATGCCTCCGACAAAATGCGGCTGTTCGGTCACGTACCGGAAATCCTCCGGCTTGTAAAAAATCACCACGATCTTGTGGCGAATATAAAACCCCAGATCCCGCGACACTTTCCGGTAAATCTCCCGGAGAAGATTCTTGAGAAAAAATCCCTCGTATTGTGAATCCGACCGGTCATACTTGATCACGAAATGTTCCTCGTGGTAGGTGTCCATCTTCTCTTCCACGAGGCGTTCCTTGTTCAATTTTTCCAGCTTTGCCTTGACGCGCGGGGACGCGTTCAGCCCGTAACTTTTTTTGTAATACTCGCCGGCCTTGTCAAAGTTCTGGCGCAAATTTTCAATTTCACCCAAAAGCTCCCAGGCCAGCGGATTTCGAGGATCCAGATGAATGGATTCGGTCGCCGCTTCCCGGGCGATCTCGTATTCCCCCTTTTCGAAGAATTGCACCGCGTCATTGTAAAAGCTGATGGCCATGGGAATCTNNACCGTTCACCGTCAAAATTCGCCGCGAGCCCCGCCAGGGCCGCCCCGAAAACGGACGCAAAAAGAATCGTCCGGCCGTAACGATAAAATCCGGCCGAAGATCCGGAAGCAGACTTGCCCCGTCCTTCGATTTTCTTCAACCAGCTCATGTCCCGCCCTTTTTGATCTTGTATTGTTCTCCCACCCGAATTCTCCTAGCAAGCGACGGATGATCGTAAAACATCCATTCATACCACGCGGGCGGATTTTCCTCCGCCAGATTCACCGTCCCGAGTTTTTTCATGCACGAAATAAAAACATCCGGAGTCCGGCAGGCGTTGAGGGCGAACCGGTCGGCCGCGAACTCCCGCCGTCTCGAATAAGCGTTCTGCGCCGGCATCAGCGCAAAGCTGACTCCGTAGAAGATCAGAAGAAGCAAGGCAAGCCCCGCGACGTCCGAGGCCGACTGAATTCCGAACGACCGGGCCCACAGGTTCATTCCGTGGAAACCGGCGTAAAAAGCGGCGGCGGAAATTATCAAGCTAAAACCCAAGAGCCGCCAGATGTCCCGCGCCCTGAAATGGCCCAGTTCATGCGCGACAACCGTCTCGATTTCATCGTGCGAAAAATTCGCGATCAGCGTGTCGCTCAACACCACGCGCCTTGTCTTTCCGATTCCCATGAACGCGGCGTTGGCCTTTTTTGTCGTCTTGCTGAGGTTCAGGGAATAAACGTTCTGAAGGGGCATGCCATACCGCGAAGCAAGTCCCTTGATCCGTTCCGCCAGCGCCTGGTCCTCCACGTTCCCGTATTTGTAAAAAAGAGGAACGATCAGGACCGGAAAAATTTTCCCGAGAAAGTAGCTCACAAACGCGTACGCGCCCCAGGCCCAGATCCACCAGGTCTCGGGAGCAACCCGGATCAGGAGATAAAGCAATTCGACCAGCGCGAGCGACAGCGCGAAAGAAAGCAGTGATTTTTTCGTAAAATCTCCCGCCCAGGCGCCCAGGGTCTGGTTGGACAAGGCAAATTGATGTTCAAGCCGGTATCCCGCGTAATACGAAAACGGAAGATCAAAGACCAGAAAAAAAAGAGAGAACAAGGTAAAGTAACACGCGATCACCAGCCAGTCGCCGGAACCGGCTATGGCCATGGCCCAGTCTTTAAAGAGAAGATGGAGACCGCTCAGGAGGAACACAACAAGTAAAGCGGGCGTCAAAACCAGATGGATGAGAGTAAGCCTGCGGCGAATTCGCTGATATTGTCGCGCCTTTACATGACGTTCCATGTCTGAATTTTGTCTCCCTTTATGAAAAAAATACCAAAATAAAAACTCCGAAAAACGCGCGTCTTCCCCGACTTCTTCCCGGGAAAAACAATCCCGGGATTATCGTTGGCTCCCGCCCCGCAAACACTCACCCGTTTGAAAATTCCGTAAGAACTCCAAAATGGTCGGACGGCCAAACCTCCCCCTCGGGAGAATCAAAAACAACCCGCGATGAGCGAATTCGCGAAAAAGGCCCGTCCCGCCGGGTGACAAAAATATAATCGATACGCCGCTCGGCCATTTTGTCCCGTTCCTTTTCGGCGTACGGATTTTTGTAGTCCCACGTTAAATAGGCCTTCCCCTTTCTTTGAGAATTCGAAAACCCGTCCGGAGATTGGCGCGCGCCCCCGCTTAATTCGAAATCCTTCACCCAGGGATTAGCCTGTTCAAAAGTGTCGCTCCATCCTCTTGATTCCAGAAAATGGATCGGGNNATTCGTCCAGCTCCTTCACCTGCCCCACGCGGGCCGGCTCATCAGAAACCTGCCACGAAAGATGCGTGTTGAAACACGGGACCTTGCCGCGAGGCGTCTCAAACATCGCGCCGAACGCGTAACGACGGTACTCCTCAAGAGGAGATCGCGTTTTCATGATCAGACATTCCTGCCCGACTGGCGGATACTTCGAAAGAAAGATTAAGCCAGAGTGCTCCCCGCTCACGCAAAGCCACGGGTATCCGGATCGCTCCCGGATCGATTCCGCCCACTCCATGTTAAAAACCTCCTGAAATCCGGCAATGTCCGGAGCGTATTCTTTAAGCCCCCGGAAAATCAGGTCCCACCGTTCACGCCACGGGCCGCGTTCCTGCCATGTGTTTAAAGTCAATATTTTCATTTCTATTTACTCTCGTGACGACCTCGGACTCCGTCAAAAATTCCGGGACGGGAAACAAGACATTGGTGGAATCTCCCCGGATCATCGCCTCCGGAATAACTAGCGACGGTTCCGGCGTAACCGTTCAAGTCGTCCGGCCATCTCGTGCCGGATCTTGTCCCGGGCTTCTTCGAGCGACTGATCGCCCAGATTCTCCAGACAGACAGGTTCGCCGATCGAAACGACAAACCTGCTACGATGACGAAGGATCAGACTTTTTTTGGGAAGCGCGCGACCAGTCCCGTCGATCACCACCGGAAGAATCTCCGTTTTATTTTCCCGGGCGAGCTTGAAGGCCCCCGTCTTGAACGCGTGAATTTTCCCGTCCGGACTCCGGGTCCCTTCGGGGAACAAAAGGACGCTCAGTTTTTTCGCCAGAAGCGACTGAATTCTTTTCATCGCCCGTCGGCCGCTCTCGTGACTGCTCCGGTCCACGGGGATGTATCCAGCGCAGGACATCGCCCATCCGAGAAACGGGATCGAGAAAAGCTCCTTTTTGGCAAGAAACTTGAAGTTCAGCGGAAGCGCCGCGGCAACGGCAAGAATATCAAGCAGGCTCTGGTGATTGGCCACGATCACGTAATTTTTTCCCTTCCGGATATTGGACTGTCCCGTCACCGTCAGCCGCCAGATGGGGTTCCACGCGATAATTCCCCGCGCCCAGAGATTCGTCACCTTGTGCGGCAGACGGCGCGCGTCCCGGTCCAGGACAAGAGAGACCGGTAGGGCCAGAAAAATATCCACCAGCGTAAAAAAAACGGTCAACGTCACCGTTCCCAGCCACAGAACCAGGGAATAAAAAAGACCGGCCACGGCGCCCAGTTTTTTTTCCTTATAAACCTTCATACTTTGAGTCCTTCCTCAAATAGTGTCTGCCACAAGACGAAGATGGATTTTAGCGGCACCGGGCTCATTTTCAAACCTCTTTTTCCCGTCACCCGCTCCCAAAGGTCCAAAC
>DCTJ01000066.1 GCA_002329545.1 Candidatus Omnitrophica bacterium UBA1443 | reverse complement strand
CGGATTCCCGTCAAAAAAAAGAGGATCGCCATAACAAGCGCGAGCAGTGCCGTGGAACCAAGATCCGGTTCAAGAATTGTCAAGAGACACAAAATGCCCGTCAAAATCATCGGCGGCACAAAGATGCCGATATTCCCCTTCTGGACTACGGCTATTTTCCGGGACAGGTAATCTGCGAGATAAATACAGCAGGCTAACTTGGCAAACTCCACCGGCTGGAACTGGATACCCGCAAGGTAAATCCATCGACGGGCACCACCCGCCGACCGTCCGATCCCGGGAAGATAAACAGCCAAAAGCAAAAAAATAGCCAGTAGCATAAAAACGCGGGCATTATTTTTGTAAAATTTAACTGGCAGGGACGCCGCGACAAAAAATCCAACCGTCCCAAGCAACACAAAAAAAATCTGCCTGCATAAAAAGTATTCGGCGTTGTGATATTTTTCATGTGCCAATATGGCGCTGGAGCTGTAAATCATGACAACCCCAATGGCCACTAAAAGGTACGTCACGATAAAAAGAATCCGCGACTCTCTAGACATGTCCTTCTCCCTCAAAAACAATGACAAAAAAACCAGGCGGCATCATAATTATTTTTCGCATTTTAAGCAAATTCCCGCCCCGTTTATTTTCAACCTCTGATGGATTTTTTCCTTAAAAATTCTTCCCCGATCTTGGTAATTTTTAAACATGTCAAAACTCGCGCAGGCCGGAGACAAGAGGGCAACACCCCCGGGAGCGGATTTTTTGACGACCCAATCACAGGCCTCATCAAAATCGGCGGTTTCAAGTATCTCGGTCGCGCCGCGCCAAGAGTCACGAATCATGTGTCGTGAGGTCCCGATAAGAATCGCGCATTTTACCTTCTTCGCGACCAGGTCTTTCAATGTTCCAAAATCACTGCTTTTGGCCTTCCCTCCGCAGACAAGAACAACTGTGCCGTCACTGAACTTCTCAAGCGCCCACGCTAGGGAGGCTGGCGTCGTGCATTTTGAATCATTGATAAAAACCGTTCCCTTATGAGTCGAAAATTTTTCTAACCGGTGCTCAATTCCGGGGAAGCCGGCAAAAACCGACCGCGTTTTTTGTTCAGAAATGCCCAGGACATCGGCAACACAAAGCAACGCGGCGCAGTTGGGATTTTCATCTCGGCCTTCATCAAAGTAAACCCGCTTTGCGGCCGTCTTGAAATCCGGGAAGAATGTTCTTTCGTCTTTTTTCCGGCAGATCATCGTCCCGGAGTTTCTCATGTTTTTAAAAAGCATAAGCTTGGCATTCGCGTATTCCGCCATGTCGTGATGCCAGTCCATATGATTGGGATAAACATTCAGCAAAATCCCGACTTCGGGTGAAAACTTTGAACAGTGCATTAATTGGAAGGAGCTGACTTCCAAGACCACGGTTGTATCGCGATCGATCCGGGCCAGTTCACCGATCCAGGGATTCCCGATGTTCCCACAAAGAACCGCCTTTCCTCCCACGGCCTCAATGAGTGTGGCAATCAACGTCGCCAAGGTCGTTTTTCCGCACGAACCCGTCACGGCAATCACTGATTTTGCTTGAGAAAACCAGTGTGCGACCTCAATTTCACTGTGCACCGGTTTTCCTGTAGTGGTTATTTTTTGATAAAGTTCGGAGGCCGGAGGGATACCCGGCGATATCAGGAACCAGTCCTGAGATATTATTCGTTCCATGGAATGCCCGCCGCATTCGGCTTCAATCCCTTTCAACCGAAGATTCTCCGCGTTTTTTTTGACAGCATCATTCGATGAGAGATCCGTCGCAAAAACCTGGTAGCCTTTCTCCGCGAGGTAGAGGGAACTGAGGTAGCCTGTCTCTTTGAGGCCGAGAACCCCAACGTGTCGCTTCATCTCCCGCATTTCAGCGAACCTTTAACGAACCCAGACCAATGATCGCGAGAATAAATGCGATGATCCACAATCGGGTCGTAATTTTGGATTCAGGCCATCCCAATCGTTGAAGATGATGGTGAAACGGGGACATGAGGAAAATTCTCTTTTTTGTGAGCTTGAAGCTCACAACCTGGAGAATAACACTAACCGCCTCCCAGACAAAAACACCGCCGACGATCACAAGAAGGAGTTCCTTTTTAACCAGCACCGCGATCGTCCCGATGGATCCTCCCAAGGAAAGGGATCCCGTATCTCCCATAAATACTTCAGCCGGATAGGAATTAAACCAGAGAAACCCCGCGCTCGCGCCCGCCAGGGCGGCACAAAAAACCGTAAGTTCGCCCGCCTGCGGCATGTAGGAAATTTGCAGATAATTCGCAAATCCAATATGCCCCGTCACATAGGTAATCACAGCAAACGTCGTTGCGGTGAAAAGCGTACAGCCAATCGCCAGCCCATCCAGGCCATCCGTCAAATTAAGCGCGTTCGAAGAGCCCGCCAAAACAAGAATCACAAACGGAATAAACAAAAGTCCAAGATAACATACCGGCGTTTTCAAAAGTGGCACGTAAAGATACTTGCTGAAACTGGGGTCCATATAAAGATAAATCCCTAACGCAAGCCCCATCAAAACCTGCCCAATTAGTTTGGTGAAGGAACCAAGGCCATGCGAATTTTTTTCACGCATTTTGAGCCAGTCATCGACAAAACCGACGGCAGAAAACCACAGCATGACAAAAAGAATGAGCCACACGAAACGATTCGTTAAATTCCCCCACAAAAGCACCGACGCGAGAACACTCCCCACAATCAAAACACCGCCCATCATGGGAGTGTTTTTTTTCTCCTTGTACAAGTGATGGATTGATTCGACGTACTCGCGCTCCTGATCCGTCACGGCCTTTAACTTTTTAAGCCAACGAATACAGGCAGGGCCAAACCACAGGCAGAGAAAAAAAGCCGTAATGCTCGCCCCCGCTGAGCGAAATGTTATATAGCGGAAGAGATTAAAAATCACCGAAATGTCTGAAAATTGATGGATAAAATAAAGCATCTTTTTCTTTTTTTGTTAAAAACCAATCCGTTCGATACCCGCGAGTACTTTTTCGACGCGCATCCCTCGAGACCCTTTAAGAAGCACCAGATCACCCGGTCTCAGAAGTTTTCCCAGAGCGCTCACCAGATCATCCGCTGAGGAGAAATGACGGGCATCAAGGATTTCCCGGGATCTTTCGCGAATAACATCAATGCTGTTTCGACTGCGGTCCCCAAACGCGTAAGCGGCGTCAATTCCGCTCAAAGCTATTTTCTCCCCTATCTCTCTATGATAGCAAACTTCATCCGCTCCTAGCTCCAGCATATCGGCAAAAACAAGAATTTTTTTACCGTTGGCAGTGATCTTCCGGAAAGCTTCGATCGCCGTCGCGAACGCCAGGGGGCTGGCGTTATAGCTATCGTCAATCACACGGATACCATTTGGCAACACGGTCTCACAAAATCTCCCGGACACAAGCTCGAGATCAGTCCACTCCGGGGGCATTTCCGCGATCGACACACCCAACTGATCTGCCAACGCGATGGCCAGCGTCGCGTTAAGGGCAAGAAAAGAGGCCTGCCCGGGGAATGAAAACGTTGAGGTTTCATTCACTTTGAATCTCACCATACCGTTCCGCACACGCACGTCTGAAAAACGGTAATCCGCACGCGCCGAGGAACCCGCCCGGATAAAACGCTTTCCCGAATCACGCAAGAGTTGGTGTAACCGTTCGTCATGTACGGGAACAACCATCGGAGAATCAGTTGAAAGATAACGTAGCACCTCGGTTTTCGCGCGATAAACGTTTTCCAGAGTTCCAAAACCTTGCAGATGGGCTGGACCGATCGGCGTCAAAATCGCCGACATTGGCCGAATCATCGATGCAAGATAATCAATTTCACCCGCATGACTTGCCCCGGCTTCAAGCACGGCAAACGCGTGATCCGGCTTGATCCGTGAGATCATGATTGGAACGCCCAGATGATTGTTAAGATTACCCTCCGTGGCCAGCGTTGGATATTTCTGTTTCAAAAGAAAATGAAGAAACTCTTTGGTCGTCGTTTTCCCAACACTGCCAGTAATGACAATCGTTTTTACCGATAACCCGTCGCGATAGTGACGAGCCAGCGATGCCATCGCTGC
This sequence comes from Candidatus Omnitrophica bacterium UBA1443, assembly GCA_002329545.1. GTDB lineage: Bacteria > Omnitrophota > Omnitrophia > Omnitrophales > Aquincolibacteriaceae > UBA1443. The sequence goes on along the minus strand of DCTJ01000066.1, from coordinate 14,195 downwards.
CGCCGGATCCTCGACAGCCAAAATGTTTCGCGGCGTCAGCCCCTCCTGCCTCAAGGCTTTGACCACGCCGTCCTGTCTTTTTTTTTGGACAAGAGCGCCAGAAGCCCCGCGGCGAAAAGCCGCGATCACATGATCATGTCCATCACTTCTCTCGCCGGGGAGCGCAATAAAAAGTTCGCCCTTACGAAGCGTCCGTGTATCGATCGAGAAGCTTCGAATCGCACAAGACTCGTCGGGAAATTCAACGGGAGTAGCGAGCGCCCGGCTCGCGTCAGGATAAGGCAACACGGCTTTTTCTTCGAATAGCGGACTCGACTACTTCACGATCATTAAAAGGGATTCGAACATCACCAAGAATCTGGTAATCCTCATGTCCCTTCCCCAAAATAAAAATGGCGTCCCCTGCTTTTGCCAACGACACCGCCTTTTCGATCGCCTCGGCGCGATCTATGATCTCGTAAATCCCCAGATGGGAAGGAGCTGGACGCGGCAAACCTTTCCGCATGTCGAGAAGAATTTCTTCGGGACTCTCCGTTCGAGGATTGTCGGATGTCATGATAACCACGTCAGAATATTGGCAGGCATTTTTCACCATCAACTGACGTTTCGCCTTGTCCCGATCGCCGCCGCAACCAAACACGGTCAGAATTCTTTTGGGATTCGCGCTCTTTGCGTCCCTCAGGACTTGTTCGATAGCATCAGGCGTGTGGGCGTAATCCACGAAGACTGAAAAATCCGTTCCCGATCCTGCACGTTCCATGCGTCCGGGAATGGGCGGTATTCCCGCCAGAATACCGCGAAAATCTTCAATCCTGAATCCGGTATTCTCCCCCTGGCCTAAAAGATCGATCGCCGCAAGGACTGCCAAGACATTAGAGACGTTATAACGCATCGGCATCCGAATCTGAAAAGGCAGCTTTTCCCGGTGGAAGCAAAGGTCAAAAGTCGACCCCGTCAGCGACATCTTCAAATTTTCCACATAATAATCGGCCGGAGCGAGAACGCTAAACGTACTGGCACGGGGAAGCTCCTCAATCATCCTCCGGCCATACGGGCAATCCTTGTTTAGCAATAAACGGCGGGGCGGCGGGTCATCCACAAAAAACTGGCGCTTGGTTTGAAAGTAACGCTCCATACTTCCGTGATAATCAAGATGGTCCTGAGTCAGTTGCGTAAAAATTCCCATTTCAAACTCGAGACCACGAATCCGATTCTGGTGGATCGCGTGGGACGAACACTCCATGGCGCAATATTGAACCCCCTCCGCCGCCATCTCAGCAAGCATCGGCAAAAGTGTCTCGGGCCCAGGAGTTGTGTTTAAAGCCGGTTTTCTCCCCGACGGAAGTTCGTAGAAAAGCGTCCCCAGGTACGCGATTTTGACTTGCTCCCGAAGGAGGCGGTACAAAAGGTAAGCGGTCGTAGTTTTTCCGTTCGTCCCCGTTACCCCGACCATTTTGATCTTCCGATCGGGCGCGTCATAGAACCGTCTCAAAATCAGCGCAAGCGCGACCCGCGAATCTTTCACTCGAATTCCCGTCACATGTGGCGGAATCATAACGTCAGGCTCTCGTTCGTAGACCACGATAGCGGCCTTCCCGTGTATTGCCTGGCCAATAAAATCATGTCCGTCCATGCAAGCGCCGGAACACGCGACAAAAACATCTCCCGGTTGAACAGCCCGGGAATCCGATGTCACTTTATTCAGAAGACGATTCGGATCCCAGTGGATCCTTTCAAGGATCGGTATACCCAAAAACAGATCTTCGACTCGTTTACGCATAAAGATTATTTTGAACCCAAAACCCCTGTTGAGCGATCAACATTTTTTATGACAAATTGAAAACTCGGCGATCTGACCTCAATTTCGTTGATGACCGTCAAGCGATGAGAACCCAGGACAAAATCCACATCGAGCAGTTCTACGCGCGCGGATTCGACGCCCTTCCACTTCGCCCAATTACCTAATAACCGGATGTCCGCATAATCACTTTTCAAAATGATTCGAATCCCGTCCCGAGAAAAAATCGTCCACGGATCATAACGAACCTGAACATGCCCGTCCACCAATTGGACTTTCTCCTTCCAGAAAAAACTGCCGTGTCTGATTTGAAATCCGGTTCGAAACAAATCAGGCGTAAATCTCCCAGTCACCCGAATCTCAAGCCGATTCTGAATCTCGTGAAACACCCAGTAATTTAATCCGCTGAGCCCCCCTAACACCAAGACCAGCAATAGCAGAAAAAAGCACAACGGCAGGAAGCGTCTCATACAACCGCGCAAACGTTCGTACCTTTGGGGACAATCACAATTTCAACGCGTCTGTTGCGTGCCCTGTTCCCAGCCCTATCAAGCAAATTCAACCGACAATGGTCATTAAACGCGGCGACCACAAAACGATTAGAATTCAGACCGGCCACATCCACAAAGTAATGAACCACTTCGACCGCAATTGCCTGGGTATATTCCCACCCGGATCGCCACCCGCTTCCATCGGGAAGAGGTCCATCGAGATGCCCCTCGATAATGACCTGATTTTCTCGTAGAGGACCGGACAAATAAGTGGCGATCGGATCAAGAAGCGAGGTTGCCGAATCTGAAATGTCAATTTGATCCGGCTCAAACAGCGCGCTCTCAAGGATCCGTATCACAAGCCCTTTTCGTTCAAGAGAAACCGTGAGGACGCCAGTTCCAATTTCCCTCGATAACTCGGAGGCTAACGGGGCTTGAACTTTTTCCAATGACGCCCGGGAACCAATCGTTGTATCAATTTCCTGATTGAGTCGGAGAATCTCGGAATTCAAACCTTCAATGGTGAGCGCTTGCTGTCGGCTAATTCTCTGACACTGGGTGTCAGTTGTCTTGCATCCGGTTAGACAGAAAAGGACGCCCAAAACAACACCGCAAAAAAAGACCCCCCTCGGGAAACCCACACACCAGCCTGACATTTTGGGCGTAACGACCCATTTCTTAAGAACACCAGTTTGGGGAACACTTCCCCCAAAACTCCTCGACACCGGCATAGGAATCCTTCAAACCCTAGCGCTCTAAAAAAATTCGCATGGCAAACCAGATCGCGACACCACAAAGCACATACGAAACCAAAAGAAGAAAGTTAAAGAAAAAAGGAACCCCCTGGGGCTTATCGCCCGCCGTCACAGCGACCGATTGGTCCCGCGACATTGGTTCTTTCGGCATCATGTGCTGAGGTTTTCTTATCTCAATTTTCATCTTCCCCATCATTCTTTCTCCTTCCCGTAACCTTCATTCATTGACTATCGATATACCGCTGAACTTTTTCCAGAATCGAGTGCTCTTTCATGGTTTTAAGAAACGCGTCCACAACTTTGGGATCGAACTGGGCCCCCTTGTGTTTTTGAATCTCTTCCAGAGCTTCTTTAACGGAAAGTTGCGGCTTGTAGGGACGTTTCGAGACCATGGCAATGTAGGAATCGACGACCGAAACAATCCGGGCGCCGATCGGAATTTCCTCACCCTTTAAACCTTGTGGATAACCGCGCCCGTCGTAACGTTCGTGGCGATGCATCACAATCGGAATGATCGGTTTCAACGACGACATGGATTTGAGCAAGCTGGCTCCCCAGAGAGGAATACTTCGCACTTGCTGAAGCTCTTTAGGAGAAAGTTTTTCTTTCTTTTCCCAGGTTCGCTCCGAAATCCCCAACTGACCGGTATCCAACAGTAAAATCGCCCGTTCGATCATCACAAGTTCCTGGCCGGAGAGTTCCAGTATCTTTCCGACCTCAACCGCGATCTGGCCAACCACTTCCAGATGCCCTCGCTTCTCGCCAAAATGTCTTTCCAGAAGTTCATTGATGGTCTTAATACTGCCCAGCGTCAATTCTTCCGTCTGCTCAAACAACTGGGCATTTTTGATCGCAACCACCGCCTGCTCCGAGAGCGATTTAAGAATCTCAAGATCCGTACGCGTGAATGGCTGTTTATCCTTTTTATCCCACAACATCAGAACACCCACCACATCATCGTCAATGAACGGCACGGCGATATACCTCCGCTGCAAACAAAACTCCCCCGTATCCGCGATGCGGCCTTCAATTCCTCGTCCGATCCGGACACGCTGGCGGTGCACAAATTTAGGATGACTTCCAAAAGAAAAAACAGGGTTCAAATATCGCCGCGACGAATCCGTCAGCATGATGGAACAACCCTGAGCCTTGAGGATCTGAGCGCTCAAACGGCCAATTCTTGGGATCAACTCCCGAAGGCGAAGCGAGGAATTGATCACGCGATGGACGGAATGCATGGTTGAAAGAGCCAGAGCCCGGGGATGAACCGTTTCATAAAAATTATTCAATTCAAAATTCTTGTAAGCCAACTCCACATGAGTTGACAAAAAGCTGAAAAAAGGGTCGATAATTCTCTTAACTTCCCGCTCGGGATTCTTGACACAATCAAAAAAAAGAAAGCCCTTCAGCGATCCAAGATAACGTACCGGAAACGCGAGACAGGGCTTTGCGCTCGCGCATCGGTAGAATAAGGGAAGCCGTTCAATCATTTCTTCATTGTGGATAAGCTGATCCACAAATTTCGTGATAAACGCTTCGCACTGCCGCTGATTTTCACCCGATTTGAAAAAATAAGGACAATTCTGTTTTCGATCAAGCCGGATTAGGCGGTGCCTTTCATGTTCATCAAGAAGTATGAGCCATCCGATGGGCTTTCCAAAGAGACCGGAGAATGCCTCATACCCCTCTTGCCATTGAGGATTCGGGATCATAAACCGTTCCAGCGGGGTCAGGGAATGCTTCGGAACTTTTCCAGACTTTTTCCGGCGGGAGCAAGCTCGGGTTTCAGACGGTGTCATAACTTTTTCAAACCCTTCTGTGCTTGAATCGCCTGCCGAAGCACTACAAAGGCTGAATCCAGGGATTCGGAAATAACTTTATCTCCAGNNGCATGAAATTCACGTCCCCTTTCCAACGGGGCACAATATGCCAATGCAAGTGCTCGGGGATCCCCGCGCCCGCGACATCCGAAACATTCATCCCGATATTGAAACCGTGAGGTTTGAGTGCCGTTTGCAGGGCGGATTGCGCTAAATCCAGCATCGTAAAAAAATCCTGCCTTTCTTCCTGATCAAGCTGAGAAATACACGCCAGGTGGCGCTTGGGGACAATTAACAAATGGCCGTTGTTGTAAGGATAGCGGTTCAGGATTAGCAAAAATCGTTTACCGCGAAAGACGACGAGGTTCTTGCGGTCGTCCTTGCTTCGCCGTAATCCGCAAAAAAGGCAACCTTTCGACTTAACGCGAGTTGAGCGCAGATACGTTTTGCGCCACGGTGCCCATAATCGATCCATCTGTTTTTTGTTCTGTGCCATGAGTCCTGCTCTGGGAGGTGATGATAATCTTGGGTAAATCATAGTAATCCATAAAAACATTGAGTTGCCGGAGATCCCAGATTTGCATTTTGGCCTCCTGAGCGATCAATTTCGCGTTCTGCTCAATGCCACTGAGAGCGATCAAAATCTTTCTTCTGATATTCCGAAGATTTTTAGAATCTTTAAGCAAATTCTCTACCGCGCGTTCATCAATCGTTTCCGCGCCAACATAAAAAAGCCATCGCCCGCGCCCACCTTTTCCAAGAATCGCGAAAAGAGAATTCGGCAAAACTCTTAACGCGGTTTCAGAAAACTGCGGACACTGAAATTTTTTCTGCGAAAATTCGACGGTATCGTTCCGGAACTCCTTAAGCATCGTTTCGACGCGGGCCCCGACATCCTCATTGTGCATCCGCGCGCAGGAATCACAGGTGGCATTTAATTTATCAAAAAGTGATTTCCGAAGAGATTGGCCTTCGGGAAGAAAAAGCGCGTGCCGTTTCAGGTAAACCTCACGTATCCAAAAACGAAACAAAATATCCGGCAAGTGGTAAAAGGAGCCACTCTTGACAATCAGTCCTTCTTGGACGAGCCGCTTCAACACCTTTTGAGTTTCGGTGACCGTCTCCGCAATTGATGCCGNNGCCGTCCCTGGCTAAGAGAAATCAGGACCCGCTTATGAACACCATTTTTCCCGGACAAACTCGCGCATTGTTGAATCTTCTGTTCAAATCGCAACGCAATCCGGCCACGATCATCAAAAAGCTCCTGGCAAAAAGCGTCGATCAGGGAGGCAGGGGTCACCGGTTGCGGAATTTCACGCACCCCCATCTTTTCAATGCACTGGATCATAAGATCCACATAAAGAGGCTCACCGTCTGTCATGTGGAAGAGGAAACGCTTGAGCGGTTCCGTCCACCGGTGAGTAGGCATGCGACCCGCAAGATATTTTTCCATTTCAAAGAAACCGAAGGGACCCAGCTCAAGGAGTTCAAAATTACCAAATAAGAGAGAAAGCTTATTTCGAAAAATCTCGAGTGCACGATCACGCGCTGAACTCGTCACAAGATACAAAACTTCCTTTGCCGGCATAATTTGTTTTCCAAGCATGGCAAAAGGGTCCGTGACCGGAAGTTTTTCGAGTCCTTGCAACTCATCAATGATCAGCACCACCTTTTTGCCCGTTTCACGCGCGAGAATCGAACTCAAACCAAAAAGCTCACGAACCGCGGAAGATTTTTTTTCCTGATGAAACAGGCGCTGAACATGCTTAACAGCCTGTACCGTCGAAGGGATAAGGGGCTCCGTATGTTGGATTAACCCCGAAAGGCTGGAGGGAATGTCAGAGGTTTTGCGAATCAAGACACTGCAAAGAACCGCGCCGAGCCACTGTTCCACCAATTGCTTATCGTCGATCGTCTCCCCCCTGATAAATATAGACAAGAGTCTCGAATCTCGTGAAATCGATTGAAAAAAATTCTTGAGCAAATGAGATTTGCCAACTCCAGGGGAACCGATCAGACCGATATTTTGTCGAAAACCATTCACACCGTCTTCAATGCGTTTATGTAAACGCTCTTGGACAGTCTCGCGCGTCAGAAAAGGCATTTCGGGAACCTTATGCTTGAGCGAAAGAAAAGGGCAGGTAGAACCAAACTTGTTCGCCACGACTGAAAATTAACTTGTATAAAACCAACCCTTGCAACTTCTGCGCCTTCTCAACCGCTTTTTTTTTAACTCAAATTTTGGCACGCTTACGTGCTGATATACTACTTTTTTGAAATGAGAAAGCAAGCCCTAAAACACACTTTTTGCGTGAGTTTTTTTGTCAAACTTCACTTTCAAACAAAAACAATCCCACAGCTTCAACCGCTACAAAAAAAACCTGATCGGATGCGTTGTCAGACCCCCCGCCTTACAACATCATCCGATCAGGCTTCACCGCTCAAACAAAAAACACCGTCCCAAAATCCGTTTCAATGTTCAAAAACAACTGACTCCCGCGGCGGCAAGCCGACGCGTCCCGCCAAGCAATCATAAATATCGGCCGACGATCTTGCATCCAGAAGTTCATCCCGCAACGATCGAACGGAAAGCATCCATTTAGCACTTTGAAGTACGGATCGTTTTCTCAGTTCCGCCTGTTCATCCTTGGGGAGTAACAGCATAAAAATAAAATGGACGGGATATCCGTCAAGAGACGGACACACAAGACCATCAGGGCTAACACCAAACATCACTATCGGTTCACGGACATCTTCGGACAAGCAATGTGGCAGAGCTATCCCTCCCCCGATTGCCGTGGTTCCGATTCGTTCGCGATCCACCAGTAGCTGAAATACATCTTTTTTCATCTTAGGACCAAGTCGCCAATCGGGAATCATTCCGACAAGTTTCGTCAGGGCATCTTTAAAATCGGAAGCCTTCAATCCCGCGACCAGATCATTTTCCTTCAGGGTGATTTGCCACATACAGCGCACGCTCCTGCCTCTTTTGTGTCCGGATTTTTGACACCAAATGCCGCCGCCACTGACGCCGTGTCGTCCTGAGATCAAGCTTCAAAAGCCTCAGGGCTTCACGAAGATTCGGGAATTGCTTAACTCCTTTTTCATCACGATCAAAATACATCGCGGAGGTTCTAAATTTTTCCAATTGCCGCATCCGTTGCTCAATGGCTGGCTTCATCGCGGCAACCCCATCGCTCGAATGTCCACAAACTTCCCGGTAAAGTTGCTGCCATTCTGTTTCCATTTTTTCAATATAAGGCTTTAAAAGTTGGCTACTGATTTCCATTTTTTCACCTTTTTAAATATCAATTATTATCAATTCAATATTTTTAATTACCGTTTATTTGCTTCCTTAAACATAAAATAGCCGGCTTAACATTAAAAAAGGATTAAAAATATGTTAAAAAAATTAAATTCAGCGATTATAGGACTTAAGACGGGCCTTGCACTTATTAGACATTAAACAGAGGTCTCAGGCGAGATGAAACTTCACAGAAACAGCAGTTCCCTTTCCGACCTGGCTTTCAATTTGTAATTCGGCTTGATGGACATCACAAATCGCGTGCACAATACTCAGCCCAAGCCCGGCCCCCTCTTTTGCCCTAGCCTGGTCAGCACGATAAAATCTCGTCCCCAAATGACTCAAGGTCTCCGGGTCAATCCCGATGCCTGTGTCCTCAATACGGACAACTCCGGCACCGTCACGGATTTTGCAACCAATCGTAATCGAACCTCCGACGTCGGTAAATTTTACGGCATTGTCCATCAAATTGATGAAAAGACGTTTTAAGTGATGGTCGTCCCCTTGAATTTTAACTTCATCGGATTGATCGTATTTCAAAGTAATGCCTTCCTTCTGACACCTCTCGCGATACAAGCTGACTACCGAGTCGATTAGTTGGTTAAGAATAAGCGTTCGACGCTGAAGCGTCAGCTGTTTGGCATCACTTTTGACAAGAAAATTCAGATCATTTACCAGACGGGTCAGGCCATCGGTTTCTTCGCTGATAATCCTTAGCGCTTTGTGTAAATCAGCCTGTGATCGGTCACGGCGTAAAGCCAGATCGATCTCTCCGCGGATAATCGCCAACGGTGTCTTGAACTCGTGGGAAACATTGGCGCTAAACTCCCGGACCGCTTGGGTGGAAGCCTCGAGACGATCAATCATTTCATTCAACGTTTCCGCCAAACGGTCCAGTTCATCAAGAGAAAAAGTTCGCGGCAAGCGCCCTTTTAAATAAGCCGCCGTGATGGTTCGCGATTGATGGATCATCCGATCGACCGGCTTCAAAAATCGTTTTGCCAGAAACCATCCGGCCCAACCCGCGAGCATAACCCCCAGGGGAATAATAAGCGCGATGATAATCGTCAAGCGGTTCAGAGTTGCTTCAATTTCGTCCAGAGGCTTTGCCACCTGTATCACAAAGAAAGGACGTCCTTCGATCCGCGCCAACTGATAACAAAGCCGGATGGGCCGTTTCTGAAAATGAATGGTCTGGAATGAATTTCCAGTTTCCATAAACACAGAATCCCTTTCAAAATCCGGAAAAATAATATCACGCTCCCACCGGCCAAGATTCGATAGCATCACCGAGTGATCCAACCCGACCACCCGAACTAGATAAAGACTTCGAGCGATCCTTTTTTGTTGTTTTTCCCAATGTCGAATCGCTCGCGCCAGAAACGACTGATATTCGGGGGAAAAAGCAAAGGTCCCTTTTTCAATTTTGGGCGGAGGGCTCAGGGGAATCGCGCGTCTTTCTTCAAGGTGCGCGATAATGGCGGACTGAATGCTGAGGGATTCAAGCATCAGGCTATGCTCCACATCACGATAAAGAGTCCTAGACAACTCCGCCTGCATCAGGAAACCGAACCCCAGTAGAAAAACAAGGAGTATCAGGGCATACCAAAGGGCAAGACGGATTTTAAAGGAACGAACTCGGATCATGAATTTTTGACCAGCCTGTAGCCTGAACCCCGTACAGTTTCGATCCTGAAATCAGGATTCTTTTCCGAAATCTTTTTTCGAAGGAAATTGATAAAAACATCGATCGTGTTGCTGGCAGGATCAAAATGAAGATCCCACACGCGTTCGGCAATCGCCGTCCGGGACATGACTTCCCCCTGGTGCCGCAGCAAGTGCTCCAGGAGCGAAAATTCCTTCTGCGAAAGAGTGATTTCTTCACCAAAGATCGTTACTTTACGTTTGATTAAATCCATGACCAGCCCCCCGCACTCAAGCACCGTCTTATCTTTCAGAGTACGAGGCCGCCTGAGAAGGGCCCTCAAACGGGCCAGGAGCTCGTCGAAACTGAAAGGCTTCGTCAAATAATCATCGGCTCCCACATCAAGACCTTGTATCTTGTCCTCAATCGCATCTTTCGCGGTCAAGATTAAAACAGGGGTTGACTTTCCATCCTCCCGAATTCTTTTACAAAGATCCACTCCGCTCATTTTGGGGAGCATCCAATCCAGGATCAACACATCATATTCATTCGTGACGGCATACTCCCAGCCCTGTTCACCATCATAGGCGACGTCCACCACATAACCTTCCTCTTTCAGGCCTCTTTCGAGAAAACTCGCCATTTTCTTTTCATCTTCGACAATTAAAACTCTCATGGATGCTCCTCACTTTCTTCAGGATCAAAATGAACCGTAATGTCTGATTGGGGCCGTTGTTCCTTAATTTTTGCGATCAGCGACTCCGTCATTTCATGGGCTCGGACAAAATCCCCTTCTCCCCGAATGACGATATGAAAATCAAGAAAAAGCTGGTTGCCCGAAAATCGGCTCCTAAGATTGTGTACTCCCACAATTGAACGATGGTGATTCAAGATCAATTTTCTTAACTCGGCCAATTCCTTTTTGGACAGACCACGATCAAGAAGATCACCCCCCGCGCGCTTCAGTATTTTTAAAGCTTCCCAAAAGATATACCCTACCATAACCATGGCAATCACAAGATCCCAAATGACCCATCCCGTAATCGACACAAGGATCAGGGCCAGCAAAACCCCCGCGTACGCCACGAAATCCATCGTGTAATGCAACGTCTCCGTTCTTAAAATTAATGACTTGGTTTCGCGGCTCATCCTCCGGAGCTTCCAGGCAAGTAAAAACGTAACTCCTCCCGAAAAAACAATCACGAGAATCCCGATGGGAATTACGGTGACATAACTGCCAAGACTCAACCTTTTCACGGCTTCGTAGATAACATAAGATCCGCTAAGCAAAATCAGCAGACTCTGAAAAAGGCTGGCAAGACTTTCAATTTTTCCATGACCGTAGGCGTGTTCTTCATCCGGCGGTTTAGAGGCTTCATGAAACGCAACTAAATTGACGAAAGACATCGCCGCATCAAGCGCTGAATCTNNGGCGCGGATGCCATAATGGACATCGAGTGCGTGAACAGACCCGTGATAAATTTAATCACCATCAGGAATAAGGCCGCTGAAATTGAAAGGAGAAGTAATTGCCGCGTCTTTGACGAAGCAGAAACTAATTTAGCCATTGCAGGTATGGTCCGCTCCAGGTTGTTTACGAAGAGTTGTGCAAGTATCCTGATAGATCTGAAGATCTTCGGTCGTGAAACAGAGATACCGAATTTCGTCAAATTTTTTTTCAAACTGAATCCCGACGCTCAAGGCAATCGTCGCCGCCTCACGCTTCGGATAGCCATACACCCCCGTACTAATCGCAGGGAAAGCAATCGTTCGGAGCCCGTGAGCCTTCGCTAATCTAAAACTGCCCACATAACAGTCCCTCAGAAGCTCCGGCTCCCGTCGACTTCCCCCGTTCCAGACAGGCCCTGCCGTATGGATAATCTTCTTTGCCAGCAAATTTCCGGCTCCCGTGATCACCGCCGTTCCGGTCGGGCAATGTCCAATGGCACGGCATTCCACCATCACCTGAGGTCCCGCCGCGCGATGAATGGCCCCATCAACGCCACCGCCTCCTTTCAATCCCGTGTTAGCCGCATTGACGATGACATCCACGTTTTCCTTCGTGATGTCCCCCTGTTTGATCGTGATCACAATTCCTGTCTCCTATTTCCTGCATCCAGCAAATAAATCAAGATATTGCGCCAAAAACCCTTCATGAGAAACTTCTTCTTTACGTTCTCATGCGCCCGCCGTCCCATCTTATCTCGCAATTTCCGATCTTTGACTAGCTGAACGATATAGTGAGCGGCTTGGCCACTATGTTTGAGAATTATCCCCTTCTGCCGAATTGTTTTTCAATATCACCAGTCGCATGCCGGATCAGGGTGGGACGACCGTGAGGACAATGAAACGGGTTTTGGCATTGCCCCAGACTCTTCAAAAGACCCCGCATCTCCTCAAGGTTCAGAGGATCCGACGCCTTAACAGAATGACGTTTACAAGCAACGATCGCCGCGACATCCTCTTCGGCGCCTTTCAACGATGTCCGAACCTTTCCGCCTTCTTTTTCTTCAACAAAGCTTTTTAAAATCGTAACGGGATTTACATCGGCCAGAATCGACGGAACCCCGCGAACAACAAACGACCGCTCTCCAAACCATTCCGTTTCAAAGCCAATTTGATTTAAGAACTCCAGATACTTTCTCATCGTCTCAACCTGCCGGGGATGAAGATAAAATGTTTCTTCAATCAAAAGCTTCTGGCGAGCGGGAGTTTGGGACTGAAAATTCTTCATCAATATTTCAAACATAACCCGCTCGTGCGCCGCATGTTGATCCACTAGAACAAAACCCTCTTCCGTTTCAGCCACAATGTAAGTGCGATGAATTTGACCAAGAATTTTTGTAATCTGGATTTCTTTTCCAATAAAAATGGGGAAAACGGCCGATGGCTGGGAATCCTCGTCATTCGATCCTTCCGCCACCTTGAATGAAGCCCCGCTTTCCGAATTTCCGAACGACAAATCACTGGTATGGGAAATCGGCTGAGATGGTGATTCACCAAGAGGCATTTCTCCGGCAACGCCTGACCGCGGCAAAGGATCCTGATTCTGGTTAAGCGCCTGAGAAACTGTTTTTTCAACCAGAGATTTAATCATCCCCTCGTGGGAAAGCCGCACCTGCTGTTTTGTCGGATGCACGTTGACATCNNCGGATGCACGTTGACATCCACGTTTCGGGGATCCACATCCAGAAAAAGAATCGCCGCGGGAAACTGATTTTGCATGAGAAACCCGTGATAACCCGCCTGCAGAGCGTGCGAAAGGGCGTAAGCCTTGACCCACCGTTTATTGACGAAAAAAAACTGTTCGTGCCTGTTCCTGGAAGCCAGCTCCGGTTTTCCTATGAGCCCCGAAATCTTGGCGTAAGGGATATCTCCGCGCACCAAAAGCGTTCGATCTGCCCAGTGATCGCCAAAAATAGCGCGCGCCCGGACAGAAAGATCTTCGGTGGGAATCAGATCAAGAACCACTTGTTCCTGCGAAATAAGCGTAAAATGGACGCTTAAATTGGCAAGGGCAAGACAAGTCACCGCGTCAAGGATATGCCCGAACTCGGTCGAGTCTTGACGAAGAAATCTTCTTCTCGCCGGTGTGTTAAAAAAAAGATCTCGAACCTCGACCGTCGTTCCCCTCGCGACCGAACACTCTTTTGCTTTCACGAGAGAGCCGCCTTCAATGACAAGCTCGATTCCGGNNAACCGCGGCAATACTGGAAAGCGCCTCCCCCCGGAACCCGAAACTCCGTATCTCGTCAAGGTCTTCCGCTTTCTCAATCTTGCTTGTGGCATGACGCTGGACCGAAATTTGGGCGTCTTCCGCGCTCATCCCCGCCCCATTATCGGTCACCCGAATAAAACTTTTTCCACCATGACGGACACAAACCTCAATCTGGCTCGCGCCTGCGTCCAGAGAATTCTCCGTCAATTCCTTGACAATAGCGGAGGGTCGGTCAACGACCTCGCCCGCCGCGATTTTGTTCGCCACCTGTTCCGGCAAAACACGTATTTTACCCATTCGTTCCTCCGGAAATCATAACGACCATTCCACCCCCGAAATCTTTACGCGTTCGCAAAAGAAAATAACGCCACCGTAAAATTTCAAATTAAAAACCCATTCACTTCTGTCTAGCGCTTTGGTTTTTCAAGTCTTTCTTTTAATTCAGCGATCTTTTGAAGCGCCTCGATCGGCGTCATCCGGTCAACATCCATCTTTTTCAATGCTTCTTCAACCTCACTGGGCTTTTTCTCGATCGAGTTTGAAGACGCCGGAAACTTTTCCGCGCCTGACTTGCGTTTTTTAACCTTCCCTGACTCAATAATCGCCGTTGCTTCAGTATTTCCACTTTCAAGAATCGCAAGGATTTCTTTGGCGCGAGTCGTGA
>DCTJ01000007.1:12868-13058 GCA_002329545.1 Candidatus Omnitrophica bacterium UBA1443 | reverse complement strand
GATAAGCTTTGAAACAGTGTGCTTTTCCATATACTCGCTCATATCAAGCTTGATAATTGCGTCCTCATTGCCGAACATAGCCTCTGCAAGCGCTTTGCAAAGTTCTGTTTTACCGACGCCCGTGGGACCGAGGAAAATGAACGAGCCGAGAGGTCTTGCGGGGTTTTTAATGCCAACCCTACCGCGCCTG
>DCTJ01000007.1:0-12857 GCA_002329545.1 Candidatus Omnitrophica bacterium UBA1443 | reverse complement strand
TTATCCTGGCCGACTATTCTTTCGTGCAGAATCTGCTCCATATTAAGCAGCTTTTCGGACTCCTCTTTTGTAAGCTGGGTTACGGGAATGCCCGACCAGGAGGAAACAACGTTTGCTATATCCTCGGTGCTGATTTCCATAACCTCGCGCGTTGAGGAATTCTTCCACTTTTCCTTTTCCTCTGCAAGCAGGGTTTGAAGCGACTGAACCTTATCGCGCAGCTTGGCGGCATTTTCATAATCCTGAGAATGAACCGCTGCGTCCTTTTCCTGCTCAAGACGTTTGATTTCGCGCTCCATTTCCTTTAAATTCGGAGGCGCCGTAAACGCCTTTAAGCGAACGCGGGACGCCGCCTGGTCAATAAGGTCAATTGCCTTATCGGGCAGGAAACGGTCTGCAATATAGCGCGAGCTCATTTTAACCGCGGTGTCAATTGCCTCGTCGGTAATTTTAACCTTATGATGAGCCTCGTATTTATCACGCAGCCCTTTCAGGATCTGAACCGTGTCATCAACCGACGGCGGATCCACCATCACCGTCTGGAATCGCCGCGCGAGCGCCGCGTCTTTTTCAATATATTTCCGGTATTCATCCAGCGTCGTGGCTCCGATACACTGAATTTCTCCGCGAGATAAAGACGGCTTCAGGATATTTGACGCGTCAATCGCGCCTTCAGCTCCGCCGGCCCCAACCAACGTGTGCAATTCATCGATGAAAATAATGACATTATCCGCGCGTTTAATCTCGTCCATCACAGCCTTAATTCGCTCCTCAAACTGGCCGCGATATTTCGTTCCCGCCACCATCAACGCAAGATCAAGAACGATCATGCGCTTGTCGAGTAAAATTTCGGGAATATCGCCCGCGATGATCCGCTGGGCCAGACCCTCGACAATCGCCGTTTTTCCCACTCCGGCTTCACCCAATAGGACCGGATTGTTTTTGGTTCGACGCGCGAGAATCTGAATCACACGTTCAATCTCGTCATTCCGCCCCACGACCGGATCCAGCTTCCCTTCGCGCGCGAGCTGTGAAAGGTCACGGCCAAAAGCGTCCAGCGCCGGTGTTTTTGTTTTCGACTTACTTCCTCCACTACCCATTCCGGAAGCTTGCGCCCCCCCGCTCATTGCCGCTGAATCGCTCCCGGGCGTGGCTGAACCAAGAAGTTTGATCACCTCGGCGCGAACCTTGTTCAGGTCAAGACCGATATTCATGAGGACATGACTCGCGACACCTTCCCCTTCCTTAATCAGTCCCAGCAAAAGGTGTTCCGTCCCGATATAGTTATGCCCCAGACGCCGCGCTTCATCCAGCGCGAGCTCAATAACTTTTTTCGCTTTCGGCGTAAAAGGAATGTCGCCCGAAACGACCGTACTCGGCCCAAACTGGACAAGTTTTTCGATCTCAAGCCGGATCGTGTCAAGCGAAAGTCCGAGGTTCTGCAACACAGCCGCGGCGACGCTTTCCCCCTCCTTGATCAGTCCGAGCAAAATATGTTCGGTTCCGATGTAATCATGGTTAAATCGTTTCGCCTCTTCTTTCGCGAGAATAATAACTTTTCTGGCTCTTTCCGTAAAACGATCAAACATTTCAACCTCCAGATAATCGATCTTTTTATTAAAAAAATACGCGGCCGGACAAACGCCGCTCGTAATTTTTGACTCTCTATTCGAGACCCTCGACTGTCATATCCCGAGGGAATTCGACCACAACCGTGTAAAAAATTTCGACCTTCCCCCCGGCGGCAAGTTGCAACTGCCAGCGCCAGACACCCTTCCTGTCCTTCCAATCCTTGTCTTGGGGATCTTGGCTGACCTGGGAAACTTTGACCTTGATGCGCTCATCCTGCGAAACCGGAATGGTCTCGAACAGATTAAGCTTGCCCGCCTGGGCCTTATAATTTTCGGCAGTTAGCTTATATTTATAAGTCACTTTCCTGTTGGGCGACGGAATATTGGCGATCAGCACATCGTCCGATTTCTTTTCGAGCAACTCACGTTTTACTTTCACTCCCTCATCCACGCCAAGGTAAAGGTCAAACTCTTCTCCCGGCGCGATATTCTGGACATAAGAATTTCCCACAAAATCTCCGTCAAGAAAGATATTCACCGGCCCGCTCAAGAGTTGAAGGTCTTTTGCGTTTGTCACCCGGCTCGTGAGATAGGCGAGTGGCACCATTCTGGGATACGCCGAATACTCGAAAGAAGAAGAAAGAATTTGCGCGGTAACCGGGACCTTTTGATCAGAACCATCCGGACGAACCGTCACTTTTCGGGTCAGCTTGTAAACAACGGATACTCCCTTTTGGGAAGCTTGCGCGTAGAGGTTCTCAGCTTCTAAAGCCATATTGGTTGCTAGCATAGGTTCCTCCGCTTCTCCCCCCGATCTCATGGCCATATCGGCCATCCCAAGACTTTTGGCTCGCAATTTCATGGACGCACCCCTTAGAGGCTGGCGCGGCTGGAAAGGATGGACAAACCAGCTGTTGACTTCAGGCATCGTCCCACCAACACTCACCTGAGCCGTCGAGAGTGTCATATCCACGTCCTCCCACACTTCCCCGGTGCCCTGACTCACGATCGCGTAAGTGACAAGCTCGGTCTCGGATTTATCAAACTGCGCGCGCGCATCATAGACGGGCGACCACGAGGCTCCGCTCACCTTGTAGGAAACCTCGAGATCCAGATGACCGGCACGGGACACTTCCACGTCAACTGTCACGATCTGGCGCGTCTTCTGCCGCCCTCCTGAAATTTCACCCAGTTCGCGTCGCAAGGCGACCAGCTTTTTTCCGTTTTCTCGGATCTCAAGATCAATCGCGTGAACACGGCTGAAATTTTCTTTCAGTTTCGATCCAAGAAAACTGAGGGTGCCTTCCAGGTCCTGCGGGGACGGCATTTTCGTCACAAGATCTTCAGGGATTTGCTGGCCCGCGAACAAACGAACCGAATCAAGATACGCCTTCTCCTCCGTCAGGATTTGTTTCTCGTTCTGCCAGGCGCGATTTTGATCTTCAAGCGTCTGAATCCTGTTTTCCAGTTCACGCACTTTCTCAACCGAGGTTTCCTGTAAAAACTCTTTTTTGACCTGCGCTCCGAGAATTTTGACGGCAGCGGTCCCATGTCCTTTAACTCGAAGCGAATCCGGGTCAAATTCCGCGACAATGTCCTCCAGGAGAATCCGGGTGTCACTCGGTTTAACTTCTGAGGACGCGACCCGCGTCACGAACGCGTCCATCGCGTAAACGGTCACTTCGCTGATTTTAGACTTCGTGCTCACCGTGTCCGCTAGTCCTATCGCGGGCGCCAAAAACATTAACGCAATCGAAAAAATCAGACTTTTTTTCATAATCCGGTTCCCCTTTACATTTTTACAGCGTTACTTTCGCGAAATAGGCGCGAATACGTTCGGCGCGCCGCTCGTCACGTTCGGTCGCGCTCAACTCGCCACTATTCATTTTCTGGAGATGTCCCGGCTGAATCCAGAGAAAAAGCTGATTCAAATCCCGAGAAATGACCGACCCTTCCAAAAGGCCGATATCGATCCCAACCTGGACAAGAGAAAGCAACTGGATGGCTTCCTGGGATGAAATCAATCGCGCGGATTTCAAAATCCCGAGAGCCCGCCAAACCTGATCTTCCATTTTTGACTTCCGTTTCTTCTTCAAGTGCTCCCGGGCCTCACGCTCATGAGCGATGACCTGCTTGATCACCCCTTCCAGATTCGAAATAATTTCCGTTTCGGGCTGCCCAAGCGTGATCTGGTTCGAAAACTGGAAAAAATTGCCCAGGGCCTGCGTCCCCTCACCGTAAAGGCCGCGCACGGCGAGATTCAGCTTGGAGAGGGCCTGGAGTACTTTGTCGGCCTGTCTGGTCAAGACCAAGCTCGGAAGATGAAGCATGCAGGACGCGCGAAGCCCCGTTCCGACATTCGTCGGGCAGGCCGTCAGGTATCCCAGTGTCGCGTCAAAAGCATACTCAAGTTCCCGCTCAAGCTCCATATCAATATCATCCGCAATCTTCCAGGCTTCGCCAAGATTCAGTCCCGATTGAAAAACCTGAAGCCGCAAGTGATCTTCTTCCATCACCATCAGACTAACCATTTCATCCGGAGTAATCGCCACGGCACCGGGAGAATCCTCTTGTACCAACTCATTCGAAACAAGATGCCGCTCCAGAAAGAATTGCTTTTCAATGTCGCTAAGATCCTTCGTCTGAACCAAACGGGCCTTTTTTAGCAAGCTTGACCCGCTCACCGCTTTTTCCACGTCCGAAATAATCGCAACCCTTTGTTCGGGAGAAAGTTTGAACACAAACGGGTATTTGAAAAGATTTCGGGCCAACCGAACTCGCGAACTCACCACAACGTCACTTTCGGGGCCTGTCGCCTTAAGCCAGTTCACCGACAGCGTCGGAGAATGGTTCGCATCAGTCATTCTTTGGTTTCCTTGAAATCTTTTTCATCTTATCCTCGATCTGCCTGATCTCATCCCGCAGACGAGCCGATTCCTCAAAAGCNNAATGCTTTTCTTGAGACGCTCCTTCAGTTGACGAAGGTCATGAGCGCTTCGGACTTCCTTCGGTATCTTGGAGGGTTTTTTCCCCACGTGATAGCCTGACCTTTGCACCTGTTTAATGACAACCTCCAGCGGCTTTTTAAAAACACTATAACAGTGGGCACAACCAAGCCGGCCTTGTTTGGGGAAATCCTCAAAAGTCAGTCCGCAGGATTTGCAGACAATCGGCGGCATTTTTTTACCACCGCTTTTGGCTATCTCCCCCATCCCCGCGAATCCCGTCAATAAATCACCGAGGTTGAAGTAGGTTTTAAAATCGGTCCCCTTCTCTTCCGCGCACCGCTCACAAATGTGAATTTCCGCCATCTGGCCATTAACTATTTCGGTGAGGTGGATGGTCGCTTCTTTCGTGCCGCATACATTACAAATCATTGAGGCAATCTCGCTTTTTCAGGATTGTTTTTCACTTTTTTCACATCGAAAAAACTCGGGGCATTAAAAATCCAGGATCCAGATTTTAAACTCCCGTGTCACAAGGTATATCGCACTCCATCCGTTCGGGTCAGTTCGTGAAAGTTCCGGAGAAGCATTTTTGTGATTTTTCCGGGATTCCCTTCACCGATCAGGCGCCCGTCAATTTTAACGACCGGAATGACCTCAGCCGCCGTCCCCGTCAAAAACACTTCATCGGCATTGTAAAAATCGTGTCGGGTCAGCGTACGTTCGGCAAACGGAAGCCTGATCTTTTGCGCGACTTCAATGATCGCGTCACGCGTAATCCCCTTGAGCGCGCCCAGATAGGCGGGAGGCGTCAGCAGGAGGTAATCTCTGACTGTGTTTCCCCTGCCGGTCCGTTTGATCATAAAAACATTGTCTCCCGAACATTCCGTAACATACCCTTGATGATTGAGCATCAGGGCTTCCATGCAACCACCGTTCCTGGCTTCAATCTTGGCCATGATGTTGTTGAGATAATTGAGGCTTTTAATCGAAGGGTTCACGGCCTCGGGAAGATTCCGGACGGTTGGAACCGTAATAATCGCGAGACCTTTCTGGTAGAGCTCCTTCGGATACAGCGCAATATTGTCCGTAATAATGAACACCGTGGGCCTTTTGCAAAGCCAGGGTGACAACCCAAGATCGCCCACCCCCCGGGTCACCACAAGGCGAATATAGCCATTTAAAATTTTGTTCCGTTTCAAAGTTTCAATCACTGCTTTTTCCATTTCCTTCTGGGACATTGGAATTTCAAGCATAATCGTATGGGCGGATTCCCAAAGACGGTCCAAATGCTCACGAAGTTTGAAAACGCGTCCTTGATAGGAGCGAATTCCTTCAAACACTCCATCCCCATAGAGAAGACCATGATCAAAAACCGAAATCTTGGCCTCGCTTTTAGGATACCATTTTCCGTCGATATAGATCTGAAGTTCCATAACGTCTCCTCTCGTAAAATAAAAATTGATCTGTTTTTAAAGAGGCTTCGGAGAAACCAACTGTCCCTCGTGAATCTTGAGCACGCGCGTTCCCATTCGGGCCAGTTCCTCGTCATGCGTCACAATCATAAAAGTGTGGCCCTCGTTTCGATGGAGCTCAAAAAGCAGTGTCATGATAGAGCCCGCCGTTTCTTCATCAAGATTTCCGGTCGGTTCGTCGCAAAGCACGACCTCCGGACGATTCGCAAGGGCGCGCGCGATCGCGACTCGCTGTTTTTCGCCACCGGAGAGTTCGGATGGAAAATGTGTTCTCCGGTTCCAGAGCTTGACCCGCTTCAGGACTTCCTTGACCCAGTCCTTGTTCTTTTTTCCGGCAATCAGCGTCGGAAGTAAAACGTTTTCATAAACCGTCAATTCCGGAAGCAAATGATAGAACTGAAACACGTAACCGATATTACGACTACGGATCTTTGCCAGTTCACGCTCCGGCGCCTTGGCGAGATCACGCCCCTGATAAAAGATCCGGCCGCCGGAAGNNCAGAAGGGTCGACTTCCCGGAACCGGACTTTCCCGTGACAAAAAGCATTTCTCCACGATTAACTTCGAGGTTGACCCCGCGAAGAATCTCAAGCGAACCGGTCGGCATCTCGTAATTCTTCCGAAGATCTACCGTGCTGAGAATTACGGCTTCCGGGCTACTCATAGCGGAGCGCCTCCACGGGCTTAAGGCTCGCGGCCCGGTGCGCGGGGTAAAGCGCGGCAATTACCGCAAGCGCGAAGGCAACCCCCGCTATCGTCACCACATCACTCATGTGAACTTCCGCCGGAATCTTGTCAAAAATATAGATATCGCGCGGGAAAACTTCCAGACCGAAAGTGTTTTTAAGAAAATCGGAAAGGTCGTTGATCTTGAGAGAACACCACACGCCCAAACCCACGCCAAGGACCATACCCCAAAATCCATAGCTCATGCCCTCAAGCATAAAAATCCGCCGAACCGCCGACTTTGTCGCGCCCAACGCCCGAAGAATTCCTATATCTTTCGTTTTTTCCATCGCCACCATGATAAGCGTGGAAACAATGTTGAATGCCGCCACCACGACGATCAGAAGTAACAGAATTCCCAATAAAAATTTTTCAACCTTTAGCGCCTGAAAAAAGCTTTGATTCATGTCATACCACGAAGCCAGCACATACTGGTTGGAAAACTCACCGGCCAAAGTCCACTTCCATTTTTCCGCGTCATCCACGTTGAAAAAACGCAAACCCANNCCATCCATGTGGTAAAACTTCTGGGCCGCTTCAAGACTGATCAGGGCAAGATTGGCATCCGCGTCCGACATGCCAACATGAAAGATTCCACGAACAATCACGGGCCAGGTTTTGACGTGCATCGGGAGAGGTAAAAAAGGATTTTCCTTTTCGGGCTCCGGCGTAATCAGGTAAAGCAAATCCCCCACCTGGACACGCAACCGCCTCGCGAGAATATCGCCAATGATCACGCTGGGCACGTTCGACTTCTGTGTTTTTTTCTTGAACCACCAGCTGCGTTTACTTTCCGTATAAACCGATTCCTGAAAACCCAGCGTCCCGGACACAATATTTTTCTGATAAAAAGACATGTCCTCGTTTTCGGTATCCATCCCCATCACTACCACGCCCTGCGCGCTATCATCCGTCCGCAAGATGGCCTGCTTTTCAATAAACCGGGCGACACTCTTCAAGCTAGAGATATTGAGGGATCGGATTTTCCGCATATCCTCTTCCGAGTTTTCCCACGACTGATATTTTTCAATCCGCAGGTGCGGCTGGACACTCACGATCTTGCGCTTCAGTTCCGTATCAAATCCGGTCATGACCGAAAGCACCACAATCAACGCCATCACACCAACCGCCACACCGCCAATCGAAATGAGGGAAATCAGGGAAATAAATCCGCTTTTGCGACGCCGGGTCAGATGTCGATGAGCGATAAAAAGTTCGAATTTCATGCCAGTTCATTCTCCGCCGCGAGCGGCTCTTCTTCGGCCTTCTTCAGGGGCTTCAACTGCGGGAACAGGATGACATCGCGGANNCCCGCCGGTGGCATCGCGTACTCCAGAGCCATCAGGAAGTCATCGTCGATTTCTTTTTCCTCGCCGATCAGCTCTCGCTGATCTTCCAGGCGTTGCCTCTGAATGACCGGGTCATTGAGTTCAGAAAAGGCGTTGGCCACCTCCATGCGCGCGATAAATAATTCAAAACGGTAAACAAGGTCCGGGTCGTCAGATTTGGCTTTCGCGAGCGGCGTCATCACCGTCGGATAATCAATCACAAAGGTGGGGTCCCAAAGTTCTTTTTCGACTTTCTCCCCGAAAATCTCGTCGAGAATGTCAACGTCCTCCATCGTGTCGGAAAATTCGACGCGAAGTTTCTTCGCTGCTTCCCGCACGTTGACGGTACGAAAATCCATGCCGGTCGCTTCCTGAAGGGCGCCGTAAAAGGAAACGCGCTTCCACGGCGTCTTGAAATTCAGCGTCCGGTCGCCGTAGGGAATTTCCTCCGTTCCATAAAGCATCTTCACAAGATGAGAGACAAGTTCTTCCGTGATGTTCATCATGTCCGAATAATCCGCGTAGGCCTGATAGAGCTCCATCATGGTAAATTCGGGATTATGCCGGACCGAAACCCCCTCGTTCCTGAAATTACGATTAATCTCGTAGACCTTTTCAAATCCACCCACCAGAAGACGTTTCAGGTAAAGTTCCGGCGCCACGCGAAGGTACAGATCCGTGTGTAGCGCGTGATGGTGCGTGACGAAAGGCTTTGCCCGAGCGCCCCCCGCGAGCGGTTGCATCATCGGCGTTTCCACTTCCATGAATCCGCGACCGTCCAGAAACTTGCGGATCTCGCTCACAATCCGGCTTCTTTTTTTAAACGTCGCGCGCACGTCATCATTAACGATCAGATCGACATACCGCCGCCGATAGCGAATCTCGATATCCTTCAGACCGTGCCATTTTTCGGGAAGCGTTTGAACGATCTTTGACAGGCGTTCGTATTTTTCGATTTTAATCGTCTTTTCTCCCGTTTTCGAAAGAAAAAGCTCACCCTCAATACCAATGATGTCGCCAAGATTCAACCCCTTGAACGCCTTGTAATTTTCCTCTCCCAATACGTCTTTCTTGGCGTAGGTCTGAATCCGCCCCCCTTCATCTTTGAGATCTGAGAAAGTGCTCTTCCCCATGTCCCGGCGGGACATCACACGGCCAGCCACTCGAACCTTTTTCCCGGGCTGGAAATCAGCCAAAATGCCGGCGATCGACTCTTTTGGGAGAAACCTCGCTCCATAATCTGAATTACTCATGAATTTTTTCCTTATGCCTTGATTCGGAATGATTTAAGACGATTGGAAGTTTCATTATATGTTAGTTTCAAGACAGGGTCAAATTGAGTTCAAATCTTGAAAAGGATACCGGTTTCAATTATGATGCGCCGCATGACTTACGACACGATCCGCCTGCTTCAATTCATGATTTGCCGCGAATTTAATGACGGCCCGCGAGATTCTTACAACGCGATGTCCTGTCTCAGCAATCTTCACGTCCCTTCGTATCCATGTCATCTTAAAAATCTCTACGCCGTCACCTGCTGGCGAAAGGACAGGCAATTTCACAAAGAAGTCATTGAATACGAACTGCCAAACAGCCCGATCCTTAAAACCGCCCCGATGGACATTGAACCCGTCACTTCCAGCGTTCTTTTTCGCTGGCACAAACACGCATTCCCCGCTGATCTTGTCGTGAAGGAAGATTCCCTGCTCCGGATCCGGGTAATCCTGGACTGGAAACCGCTTTGGGAAACCTACATTATGATCGAGCGGGGCGGAACGGCGTAATCACTGTTTTTCTTAAATCCGCGAGTCGGCGCGTAAAAACTGACTTCCTCTAGCCTCGGCGTCTGGCGAATTTAAAAGTGAGCCGGCGCGTCAGGCATCAGAGGAAACTGCAGATACAACAACGCCATGGCCACAAGGATCGTTACCGCGGAGACCGCCAGGCCCGGTTTGAGCCAATCCATAAACTTGATTCCCTGGCCGGTTTCTTTCTCAAACATTCCCATGGCAACAATGTTGGCCGTACTTCCGATCACCGTCGCGTTCCCGAACATCGTCCCCCCAAAAAGCATCGCCCACCAAAACGGGAAAATATAGACACCGATGGATTGAATGTCTGCGAGGATCGGCAGGAATGTCGCCACCGCCAAAACGTTATCCATAAACGCCGTCAGCACACAAATCGCGGCCGTAAAAACATTCAGAAGAAAAAATCCGTTACTACTGCCGATCCGGATCATCCCCTGGGCGATATGCTCCGTCACACCGACATATTTGAGGGTCCCGACCGACGCGAACAAACTCATAAAAAAAGTGAGCGTCCACCAGTCCACGCGCCGCATGAAAAAGTCTCTCGCCTCCGCTCCTTTCAAAAAAATTGAAACCGCCCCGAAAAACAGGGCCGTTCCGATCAAAAGCGTGTTCTTCTCCAGATGAAGAAACTCCTCGATGTTGTGATGCAGAACGAGACAGATCACCGTCCCCAGAAAAAGTAGCCAGCACTTACGAATCCCCGCTCGCGTATACTGGACACGTTCAAGCTCGTGAGGCTCGTTCCCCTCCTCTTTCATATTTTTCCCTAACTGACGGATCGGCTTCCTGAAAAGAAAAAAGGACAGAGGCACTGTCACCAGCAGACACGCCACGGACACGGGAGTCGCCCACCTCAGAAAATCCAGGAAGGTTAGTTTGGCGCGAAGCGCGATCATCACTCCGATCGGATTGCCAACCGCCGTCGCGCTACTTCCGATGTTGGTGGCAAAAACGATCATAAGCAGAAAAGGGGCCGGATTGATTTTGTAACGGCGGGNNTTAATATGAAACAGGGTCGACATCATGAATAAAATGGAAGTCACTTCATCCACCAGCGCCGCGGAAAAAAAAGCCATCCCCATGAGCATGGCAATCAACCAGTAAGGACGCTCCCCCACCTTGTCAACGGCGCGGGCCACGAGATACTCAAAGAAGTGGTTCTCTTCGAGGTATCCAATGATCGTCATCATCCCAACCAGAAACAGGATGATATCAAGACCCGCGAACTCGATAATGTGCGGGACATCAATCAGTTTAGTGCCCAGCAAAATCGAAATACCGGCAAACGCAAACGCCAGACGAAACTTCCAGTAAAAAAGAGTGCCGCACAAAATCACGAGAAAAACAAGAACTGAAATGACCTGTTGCGGAGAAAAACCGGCTCCCGGTAGCAGGGCCGCCCCGATCAAAAGGATCGCGAGAATAACGAGAGGAATCTTAAGTTTTTCCATTTAGAAAATCCTTTCACTGTTGGAGGCTTATTGTATCAAAATTTTTTATAAAGAAAGAAAATCTTCTTGGCTTTTTGGCTGGTTAATGAGGAAGAGCCTTTTCAGCATTTGTCAGGGAGCGATTAGGGAAGGTGCCGCGCGCCCTTTGATTGAAGCTTTTTACGCGGCCTTTTGGATGGATGTTTCAGCTTGCATCTTGATGTAGGCTTCGACTGCCACGCTGTGGATCGCAAGCCCCTTGTCGCTCATCTCAAACATTTCCATCCCCGGCTGCTCGGCAATATTTAAACGTTGTAAAAGCGATTCTTTTAATTCAGCCGCGTCCGGAAGTTTTTTCTTACCGGAAATAATATCCGCCAGATGAATTGCGGCCACAATCTTCAGCAGGTCTAGATATTCCCGCATGAATGGATCAGCAATTTCTTTCCCATCCGAGAAAACGGGATAAAAGATATCATTCAGACCCTCGCGCATAGAACGAAGCACAAAAGGAACCGCTGCCTGATCATTGAGAGTAACCATCGGGCTTTTAGTCCCAACCCTGACCGGCCGCACGCTCACTCCCAGATCCTGCAGGGCTTTTCTTGCTTCTTTTGTAAGAGAACCGCTCACCGGCACCTCCGTGATTAATCCGGGTCGCTGCTTCAAAGCTTCCAGTAATAAGCCCATGACCACTCCGGCATCGTCTATTTCAGCTCCAACCGTCGCGCCCCGTTCCGCGCTCGACCTGCTGGCGACAGTTTCAAGAAGCCGTTTCATGAGCGAAATCGTCGTATCAACAAGCTTCGGATCGGGCGCCATCTCTTCCAGCTCCGGCGGCGCGCTTAGCTGCATGAGAATTTTTTCAACAAGTGACTTCGTATCATTTTCCGGAAATATCGCTTGAACCGATTTGGCAAAATCTTCGCTAAAAACGTACACCCGTAGCTCCTGCACCGGCCGCTTTCCAAGATTCTTCCAAAGCTCACGACTCTGCTCTTCGAATCGGATTTCTGCGCGGCGGACATCTGGAGGCGTCTGAGATCCACCTGAAACTGCGGGTGCGGAGGCATTCTCATCGAAGAGGTACGCTTCCCCACGCATCAGAGCTTTGAAATAATTAAAGGCGCGCGTGACATCCTTTCTGTTTGCAAGCAACTCAAAATCGATCCTGTCGTGAGAAATTCCGGCGTGTCCCAGCAACCGCCTTACGGCATTGATTTGATTCATTGAAAATGAATTATTTGCGAATGGAAAGGCAAAGGCCCCTTTGGATTCTCGAGGCAACTCCGGGACAATGATAGCTCGATGAAGATCAAAGAGAGGCTGAATTATATCCTCAATGGTCAACTTGGGTCGCAATAAACACTTCAGAAGATCGTTGAGTTTTTGCGTGTAACCGACACTGCCTTCTTTAGTCAAGTAAAGTTTATCAGCGCCCGCTCTCAGAGCTTTCTCAGGATCAGGAAATCCCAGGCTAAGCAATGTCGGGGGATAATAGGGCGATTGATTATCCACCCCGAAAATTAATCGATAGTGAGCTGTCTGGAGATATTAATTTTCGGGGT
>DCTJ01000025.1 GCA_002329545.1 Candidatus Omnitrophica bacterium UBA1443 | reverse complement strand
CAGTTCTCTTATTTTTCTCGCCGAAGTAGACTCAGTAATGCCCGGGCGGCTTTGAGTTCCGATTCCTTTTTGATCTTGTGGAAACCGGAGGCTTTCCGCTTTCGGTCGACGGAAACAACCGTGGTGATTCCCTTCGAACTGGATTTATGAACGTAAACGGGGATTTTTTTCCATCTTTTCAGCGTGAGCTCCTGCAACGTACTTTTGGGATTGGGATCCAGGCGGAAAAGTTTTTTGGAGTCAAAATACTCCGCGTAGTGCTTGAGGATAAAAGCCTCCGTTTTTTTTCTTCCGAGATCAAAGAAAATTGCCGCAAAAACCGCCTCAAGAGCGTCAGTCATAAGCTTGTGCTTGTAGGGGGTTTTCATAGCCTGGCGCAGACTTTTCCCAAAGCGCATGAATGTGTGGAGCCGCAGTTTCGCGGCGATTCTTCCAAGGACTCTCTGTGAAACAAGAGTGGAGCGGAGTTTGGAGAGCATACCTTCATCGGCTTGCGGGAAGCCGGCGTAAAGCCGCTGACAGATGACTTCGTTCAGGATGGAGTCCCCAAGAAACTCAAGACGGTCAAAATCGGCCAGTTTTTCTGCGAATTGATTTTCGTTTCTGAACGAAGGATGCGTCAGGGCCGCGTCAAAGAGGGACAAATTTTTCACGGAAAGGCCGAGTCCTTTACGAAGTCTGGTTTTAGTGAGTTTTGGCGTCTTGGTCATGGGAGATTTAACATAATGTTTTCACGCAGGGCTGTCAATTATAAAATAGCGTAAGTAACTATAGAGTATAGAGTTATGAATAATGAAGCCCCCTTTTGCTGGTCTAAGAGTTGTCGTAACTTCTTAAATTGACAAAGGATAGAGCTATTTCTATAATACCCGCTCACGTGGAGGGAACGTCAACTAGGGGAGTGTCTTTTTTTCCCGAAAAGGAGAAGCATTAAGTCAAATGTTGAACTGTGCTGTAATAGGTGCAACGGGATATACAGGATCTGAACTTACCAGGTTGTTGCTTGCCCACCGAAATGTCCGAATCACCCATCTGACAACGCGGCAGGAAAAACATATTCCGCTAGCTGAGGTTTTGCCATCGATCCCTAAGGACGTGGATCTTCGTATTACCCCGTATGATTTTGAAGATGTCAAAAAGAAGGCCGATCTTGTGTTTCTTTGTCTTCCTCACACAGAAGCCATGACGACGGGTGATCGTTTTCTTCAGGCTGGTAAAATCGTGATCGATCTTTCTGCGGATTTTCGGCTGAAAAATCCGGCTCTTTATCCCGAGTGGTACGGGGTTGACCATGCCTTTCCCGCGAGGCTCCGACAGGCTGTTTACGGTTTGTGCGAAGTGAACCGGAAAAAAATTAAAAAGGCGGATTTGATCGCTAATCCCGGGTGTTATCCGACGGGGCCGTCTCTTGCCCTTTGGCCGCTTTTTAAGAAAAAAATGATCCGAACGGATTTCGTCATTATTAATGCCGCGTCGGGGGTCACTGGCGCTGGAAAGAAACTGGTGGCGGCGACCCAGTATTGTGAGGCGAATGAAAATTACAATGCCTACAAAGTGAACCGGCACCAGCATATTCCCGAGATTGAACAGAATTGTTCCGAAGCCGCGGGCAAGGAAGTGCTCATTACTTTTATTCCGCATCTTCTGCCGGTTTCTCGCGGGATTCTTTCGACGATCTACGTCGAACCTTCCAAGAAAACATTGACCGGGGAGGCGATTCGGAAGGTGCTGGAGGCGGTTTACTCCCAGGACCCTTTTGTCAGGATTAAACCGGCGGGGCAATTTCCGAGTCTCAAGGACGTTCGAGGGACGAACTTTTGCGACATCGGTGTTTCCCTGGATTCACGCACGGGGCGGCTGGTGATTTTGACGGCTATTGATAATCTTTTGAAAGGCGCTTCAGGGCAGGCGGTACAAAACATGAACATTCGTTGTGGTTTCCCCGAGGGAGCGGGGTTTGTCTGAATGATGAAAAAAACTTTTTGGAAAAAAGAAAAAAATGGTTCGGTTACGTCGCCTATCGGATTTGTGGCGGGAGGAATTCACGCAGGGATCAAAAAGAAGAAAAAGAAATACGACGTGTCACTGATCTTTTCAAAGACTCCCTGCGTCGCGGCTGGGACGTTCACCACTAACCGCGCCAAGGCGTGGCCGGTTCTCTACTCAATGAAAGTGATCGATGGTTCACGACATCATGCCATCATCGGAACGAGTGGGAATGCCAATTGCCTGAACGGAATAATCGGGAAAAAAGCAGTCGATGAAATTACCTGGGAGACCGCAAAACATCTCGATATTCTGCCGCAGGAAGTACTGATAGCCCAGACCGGGATTATTGGTGTCCCGTTTCCCGTCACACGGGTCAAACGCGCCATCCCGAAACTGGTCGCGAGGCTTTCCGAAAAAGGGGGGCACGGAGCCGCCAAGGGGATTTTGACGACGGATCTTTCAAACAAGGAGATAGCGATTTCGCTCGAGTTGGGCGGGAAAAAAGTGACGATCGCGGCCTGCGCCAAAGGGGCGGGGATGGTGCATCCGAATATGGCGACGATGCTTTGCTTTATCACGACGGATTGCGCGATTACAAAGTCCATGTTGCGGCGGGCGGTTCGGCACGCGGCTGATGACACCTTCAACACCATGGCGATCGATAATGACATGAGCACCAACGATATGGTTCTTTGCCTTGCCAATGGATTGGCGCGAAATCCCACGATCACCAAAATCGGCAAGGATTACTGGATGTTTCGGGAAGCGCTTGAGGAAGTCATGCGTTACATCGCCCACGAAATGGTGAAAGATGGAGAAGGCGTGACTCATGTGTGCCACCTCCGACTTTCCGGCGCCAAGACTCCGACGGATGCCGAGCGGGTTGCCCGACAGATTGCGAACTCGATGCTTTTCAAGACTATGCTGGCGGGTTCCAATCCTAACTGGGGCCGGATTGCGGCGGCCGTGGGGGCGAGCGGAGTCGATTTTAACCCGAATCATTTGAGCATTTCGTTCGGTGACGCCGAGGTTTTGCACCAGGGGAAACTGCGGGTCCTGAATATCCCGAAGGCGCGACGGATTCTCCAAAAGAAAGAGTATTCGATTTTCGTCAAGATCGGAAAAGGGCGAGGCCGGGCGGATTTTATAACGTCTGATTTGACGACGAAATATGTTTTAATCAACGCCGCATATTCCTAAAAGAAAGGGGATAGGAGCAGGGGATAGGGAATAAAAATTCGAAAGGATTTTTTTTTAAGCCCTGAACACTGGATCCTGTCACGTTAGCAAAGATGAAGCAACTTATCGAAAAAGCCAACGTTCTGATTGAAGCGCTTCCCTATATCAAGAAATTTCGCGGGAAAGAAGTTTTGATCAAGTATGGAGGCGCCGCGCTCACCTACCAGGAGGTGCGCGACAAGGTGCTCCAGGATCTTGTTTTTATGAGTTATGTCGGGATACGCCCCATTTTAATTCACGGCGGCGGGAAATTTATCACCGAAAACATGAAGAAAAAAGGAATCCAGAGCCAATTTGTCAATGGTCTTCGCGTGACGGATAAGCCCGCGATCACGGTGGTTCATGATACTTTGGCCGAGTTGAACCGGAGTATTGTGCGCGATCTTGAGCGGCTGGGGGCGGCGGCGGTAGGCCTTTCCGGGTTTGATGCCGAGGTTCTGAATGTTGTTAAACATACCGAAAACGGTGATGTCGGTTTTGTCGGTGATGTCTCATCGCNNTCCGTAAACACAATTCCGATCAAGGGATTGACGGAGTTTGGACGAATTCCCGTGATTTTTCCGGTCGGGAAGGGGCCGGATGGTGAAATGTACAACGTGAACGCCGATGAAGCGGCCGCGAATATCGCGGCGGCCATGAAGGTCCAGAAATTTATAGTGCTGACGAATGTGAGAGGTATTTTGCGGGATGCCACGAATGATCAAACTCTTATTCCGTCGCTTCGCATCAATGACACGCAGATGCTGATCGATCAGGGCATTATCTCGGGCGGCATGATCCCGAAAGTGAAAGCTTGCATTGATTCCCTTCAGGGGGGAGTTCAGAAGGCACACATCATCGATGGCCGTATCACGCATGCCTTACTGCTTGAGATTTTTACCGATCAAGGTATTGGGACGGAAATAACTTTATAACACAAGCCGCGGGAGGAACAGCCAGGGATGGCGAGTTTTTTCTGCGGTCTTCGTTACCCGCAAAGTGACAAAAAACATGAAAACCACAGACGTACAAAAACTGTATAGCGAATTCATATTGCCAACCTACACCCAAATGCCGGTCTGCATTGTGAAAGGGAAAGGTTCGCGGGTGTGGGATCTGGAAGGCCGGGAATATCTGGATTTTTTCCCGGGCTGGGGAGTTTCAGCTTTGGGACATTGTCCTCCTCCTGTCATGAACGCGATTAAACGCCAGGCGCGGACGTTGATTCATATTCCCAATAATTTTCTCAACATGAAACAGGCGGAACTAGCAAGCGTGATTTCGAAGGCTTCCTACCCGGCGCGCGTATTTTTTTGTAATTCCGGCGCCGAAGCCAACGAAGGCGCNNCGGCAGGACTTTGGCGGCGATGACGGCGACGGGACAGGAAAAGTTTCATCATGGTTTTGAGCCTCTCATGGAGAAGTTTTTGTACGCGGACTTCAATGATCTCGATTCTGTGAAGCGGTTAATAACGCCCAGGACCGTCGCGATCATGCTTGAGCCAATTCAGGGCGAAGGCGGTATCCATGTCGCCAAGCCCGAATTTATGGAAGGACTTCGGAAACTTTGCGATGAAAAGGACATGCTTCTGATACTCGATGAAGTCCAGACGGGGATGGGGCGGACCGGGAAGATGTTTGCTTATCAGCATTATCACGGGATTGAGCCGGATATCCTGACTCTCTCGAAGGCGCTGGGTGGTGGTGTTCCGATCGGCGCGTTTGTTGTAAACCGAAAAATCCGGAAAGAAGTCCTTTCGGCAGGCATGCATGGTTCGACCTTTGGCGGTAGCCCGCTCGTTTGCGCGGCAAGTCTTGCCGTCTTCAAAACAATCCGCAAGGAAAAGCTGCTGGCTCACGCTGTGAAAATGGGAAAACTTCTCATGGCCGAGCTTGAAAAAATGCGAAAAAAATATCCGGTCATCGAAGAAACTCGGGGAAGGGCGCTTATGGTCGCGTTGAAGCTCAAGGAACCCTCCGCCCCCTACGCTCAGGAAGCAAGGGCCCAAGGGCTCCTGGTTAATAGCACACAGGGTGATGTGCTCCGGCTTCTTCCGGCCCTGACGGTATCCGCGAAGGAAATCCGGAAGGCGATGGGCATTTTGAATAGAGTGTTTGAAAAGTTGTCCAGGAACAAAGAAGGCTGATAATGTTTAACTCGCTGATTTCCATCCAGGACCTTCGTTCTGAGGAGATCAAAAAACTCTTCGAGCTGGCGGCGAAACTCAAGCAAAGGCCGCAAGATTTCCGGAATGTCCTTGAGGGGCGGATTTTTGGATTTATTTTTGAAAAACCTTCCACGCGGACCTGGGTGTCGTTTCAGGCGGGAATTTTTTCAATGGGAGGGGGCGTGATTTACCTCGGACCGGAAGATATTAAGCTCGGAATCCGGGAAGAGGTTCGGGATGTCGCGCGAGTGCTCAATCGCTACTTGGCGGGGGTTGTGATGCGTACCTTTTCTCACTGGACCATCACGGAATTCCGGGATTATTTTGAAAAGCCCGTTATCAACGGGTTAAGTGATAAAGAACATCCTTGCCAGGCCTTGGCAGACTATATGACTCTCTACGAAAAAATTCCGGCCAGGAAAAATCCCGTATTGGCTTTTGTCGGAGATGGCAACAACGTGCTTCACTCGCTTCTTTTGGTGGCCGCTAAACTGGGGGCAAGCATCCGTTACGCGACACCGAAAAAGTATCAGCCGGATCCAAAGATTGTAAGGGCGGCTCGGGGGATCGCCGCGAAAACGGGGGCTGACATCCAGGGCTTTTTTGACCCGGCGGAGGCCGTGAAGAACGCGGATGCTATCTACACGGATGTCTGGGTTAGTATGGGGGAGGAGGCAATTCGGAAGAAAAAATTGAAAGATTTTCAGGGGATGCAAGTGAATAAGGAGCTCGTGGCGAAGGCTAAAAAAGGAGCTCTGATTATGCATTGTTTGCCGGCGCGTCGGGGAGAAGAGATTACGGACAGCGTGATGGAGAGTAAAAATTGCGTGGTGTTTGACGAATCCGAAAACCGGCTTCATATCCAGAAAGCTATTTTACTTTATCTTTGTCATCAAGGAGCTATTCAATGAAAAAAGTGATTTTGGCGTATTCGGGCGGTCTCGACACATCCTGTGCGGTGAAATGGTTGCAGGAGCAGTATGGGCTTGATGTGATTTGCTTCTCGGCTTTCATCGGAGAAGTTAAAGATAAAACGAAGATTATTCGTCGGGCCGAAGCCGCGGGCGCTCTCAAGACGTTGGTCGTGGATCTTAAAGAAGAGTTCGCGAGTGAGTACATTATGCCGGCTCTTTGGGCCCACGCGAGGTATGAAGGAAAATATCCGCTCGCGACGGCGCTGGGAAGACCGCTGATTGCGAAGTGGTTGGTGGAGGTCGCGGAACGGGAAGGCGCGGATTACGTGGCGCATGGGTGTACGGGAAAGGGGAACGATCAGGTCCGCCTTGAGGTCGGCATCAGATCACTCAATCCTGACCTCAAGATTATCGCGCCGCTCAGGGAATGGGAATTCAAGACGCGCGAAGAGGAAATTGAATACGCGAAAGAAAGAAAAATTCCGATTGATGTAACGAAGAAAAGTATTTACTCCATTGATAAAAACATCTGGGGAATCGCGATCGAAGCCGGTATTCTTGAAAACCCGATGCTTGAGCCGCCGGAAGAAGCGTACGTGATGACGAAGGCTTATGACAAGACCCCGAAGAACCCGCGGTATCTTGAAATCGGTTTTGAAAAAGGAGTCCCGGTCCGGCTGGACGGGAAACGAATGCCGCTTGTTGCGATGATCGAAAAGCTGAACGAGATCGCGGGGGAATATGGTGTTGGACGTTTTGACATGATCGAGAACAGGCTGGTTGGGATCAAAAGCCGCGAGGTTTATGAGGCGCCGGCGGCCGATGTGTTGCTCAAGGCCCATGAAGAGCTCGAAGGGTTTGTGATGGACCGGGAGTTTCTTCACTACAAGAGAGTACTGAGTGAAAAATATTCCGAACTTGTCTACTTCGGTCTTTGGTTTACGCCGCTTAAAGAGGCTCTCGATTCGTTTTTTGCATCCAATCAATCCCGGGTGACCGGAAAGGTGAGGATCAAATTGGATCGGGGACACGCCCTTTGCGTGGGCAGGGAATCCAAATTCGCGCTTTATCATGAAAAGCTCGCGACTTATTCGGAGGGTGACATTTTTGATCGGAAGGCGGCAACCGGTTTCATGAAAATCTGGGGTCTTCCGTACGAAGGAATGTATCAAAAACAGCGGGGACGTAAAGCGTAGAAGATTTTTCCGCCGAGTGAAAAGTTCGGTTTCACAAGTGTTTTCGATCCGGCGTTTTCCAAGACGTCGCAAAACAACAAGCAGGGTTTCCGGAAGATAGCTTTCAAACGATAGGGTGATTGATGTGACAAAGAAACTTTGGGGAGGGCGGTTCAAAAAAGGAATGCATCCGGCGCTCCAGTGTTTTAGCTATTCTTTGAAGACGGATAAGGAGCTTTTTGAATCGGAGGTTCTCGTTAATGAGGCGTGGGCAAAAATGCTCGCCAGGACCGGAATCATCACGGAAAAAGAATCCCGTGCGATCCGAAAAGGCCTCGCCGCAGTTGCCAAGATGCTGGAGGGACAAGATTTGTCTTTGTACGCGGATCGCTATGAAGATATCCATACCCTCATGCAGTCGGAGCTTGAGAAGAAGGTGGGCGCGGTCGCCAAGAAACTGCACACTGGCCGGAGTCGGAACGATCTTGTCGTGACCTCTACAAGGATCTACCTCAGGGGGAAGGTGCTCGTCATT
>DCTJ01000026.1:205-20197 GCA_002329545.1 Candidatus Omnitrophica bacterium UBA1443 | reverse complement strand
AAAATAAGAGAACTGCCTTTTTTTCGTTTTAATCCAGCACAAGCTCGCGAAGAAGCGATCGAGCTTTTTCCTCGCGGATCATTTGCATCAATTCTTCTGCCCGGGCCGGATCAGGCTTAATGTGGGGAGAATCGGCCAATCCTGAGATGAGCAATGTGATCGGCCCCAGATGGGCTCTGGTTTCCCTGTGAAAAGTCTCCGCCATCCCAGGGAAAATTTCCGCCGCCAGTGAAGTCGGAAGGTACATGTCCCATCGCAGGTTCAACAAACCGTCAAAACCGAGCGTTCCTTCACCATCCACCACGTAATCGGAACTTTTGACGAGGAAATCCTCCGTCTCCACTTTCCCGCCGGAAAGGACCCAATTAAAATCAAGCTCGTTAAAGGAGTTGGGTGATTTCATTCTGGACGCGAGGGAGCTCAAGGGCTCGATGGACGACAAAGCGCCAACAGGATCCATAAAACCGAACCGCCCTTCAGTAAGATTTAATTGTCCCCGCCCTTTGAGCGAAGAGGTCCACGCGTCTCGCCCCCAACCGCTTCCATCGACGGAAAACTTCAGGATCGTTGAACCTCCAAACCATTGTTTTTCCAAACCCGCCCGATTCAAAAAGAGATCAAGATTAAGACCTTTGATTTCTCCCTCGGATTGGTACTGGACCGGTTGCGTAGTCGGATCCACCCAGCCGGAAAGATCCAACACTCCACCATAAACTTGAGCGTGGAGTTTCGATATATTCCAAATCCGGTCCGTGTTTGAAATATCAACTGAAAAATTCTGGACCGTCTGCCCCGAAGGGAAAAGGCCATGGATTGCCGTCTTGATATCATCCCAAAAACCTTCGGGAAAAGTCCCTGCTTTGCTCTGGAAAAGAGCCCTCACGGAATCCCAAGCGTCATTAAGATTTAATTCGCCGGCTGAAAGATGAAAAAAAGATTCTTTCTGTTCTCCCGTCCCCGCTATTTTAAGATCCGCGACAACGGGCGACTTCCCCAAATCGAACTTCATCTGACGACCTTCGAGCATCAGCGGGCTATAATCAAGAGAAAGGTCCGCGTTCCGGATCCCCTTTCCGTCCGCGTCCGTCCAAGATCCTTTTTCGATCGTAACATGAAAAATTTTATCAGTTTTTTCTAAAGCTCGAAGGTCTCCCTTCCAGTTCGCGAGGATCTTGGCGTCTCCGTCAATCTTGAAATCTTGGAGCATCGGAATATATGATTCCCATCCCGACACCGAAAATTTATTGGTAAGAAGGTTTAACTGCCCCGTACCCGTCCCCATGTCCAGATCCGTCAAATTCCCCTTCAGGGACATTTCCTGGAATCGAACTGAAAAATCCCCTGACAACGTGGAGCCTTTTCGAATCAGATAGTCGAAAGTCGCGGTAAGCGGAATATCCTTGGGTTTCGTGAAATACTGGCCATACGTGAAGAGAGCTTGCTTGAAATCAACATTAAGATGGATTCGAAGGTGGTCAAGCGTACCTTCGAGATTTAGGATCCATTGGCTCGCGCCGGAAAAACCGATTTTAAAAGGAAGAACGTTTTCAATACCGGGCCAATAAGCAACCATCTTTTCAAGAACCAGATCTTTCGCGGAAAAGTAGAAGCTTGGAATTTCCCCGGTTCCCAATTTTAAACTTCCGTTGGTTTCGAGGGATCCAAAAGGAAGCTGAAATTGGGACTTATTAATCTTTAACTCTTCCGCGGCGGCATTCCAGACACCTGAAAGATCCATCTCCACATCGAAAGCAAGCGGCACTGCCATATCTTTTTCGTTATGAATTTCGTAACTCACTTTTCGAACCTTACCGGTCCCCGTGAAGTCCAGCTCTCCGGATCCCTGTTGTTTTTTTGTTTCGAAAGATCCGTTTAAAAAGCCACCTTTAAAAATAAAAAAAGGAGGACGATCCGGGGCGTGAGTGGCGGCGCTGGCGATCGGAAGATCCTTGAAATTGAAGAGAAGCCGCATGCTGACCTGCTCCCATTCAAGTCTTTCCAGCGAAGGGATGAAAAAATGTCCCTTCATATCAAAAGCCTGCGGTTGACCGCCCACATCACCTGACATCTGGACGGGGATCGCGAGACCAGAACGAATGGCGCCCGTCTTAAGAACCGCATTTTGCAGTTGGAACTCTTCCAGACCCGGAAAGGCGGGAATCGAGGTATGAAGCTTCACACCAAAAGCATAAACCTCGGAAGGTTCGGTACGACCCCAGGCGATTGAAATAATATTAAAATCAAGACAGAGTTTTTCAGATTCGATGACCGTGGGATGATCGGCAAAGGTAAGCTTCGGATTCAGAAACGTCAAAGTCGGATTTGGGGAAAATCCAACTTTTAAACCCTCATGAGTGAAGATCCCCCCGGAAACAAGTTGGATTTTCTCGATGAAATGTTTCTGGTTTTTTTCGGACCTTAACAGCCGATTAGCCTGAAACCAGACAAATCCAAAATAGATGAGAAGCGCGAAAAAAAGGAAAAGAAAAAAACGAAAACCCTTTTTCCATGTCTTCGTTTTCCCGATAGGTGATGGGTTAGCAAAAACAGATCCTTCTGTCACAAAATCCGGTCCCTCTTCCGCACACAAGACGGATGTTCTTAATAATTGCTATTGAACTGAGAAGCGCTGATCGGGGAATAATTATAATCCTGGAAAAACTGCTGACAACCTGAACACACCCAGGCCGTAAAACAAATTACTCCGATTAGGACTAAATTTCGCGACCAAACACGCTGGAGACTGGGACGGTTCATAAATTCACAGAGGTGCGTTTGAAGTGTCGGTTGTAACGCGCACCTGAAGAGACCTATCGTTTATAGATCCTCGGTTGAAAAAAAACTCCATGAAAAACCGGATTTACCGCTTTGTGTACTGAAAGCGGCGGCGAGCACCTTTGCGGCCTGCCTTTTTACGCTCTTTCTCGCGAGGATCACGCGTGAGGTATCCACCCCTCCGCAACGGGGACCGACTTTCAGCATTCAATCCGAGAAGCGCCCTGGCAATGCCGAGCCGTATCGCACCCGCTTGTCCCGCGGTTCCTCCGCCCTCGACACGGGCGCGAACCCGAACCTGTCCGAGAAGGTTCATGGCCTTAAGCGGTTGCTCCACGATCATTTGAAGATTCGCGCGTTTAAGATACTTGTCAGAAGCTTGTCCATTGACCGTGAACCCTTTCTGTCCGGGGAACAGCCAAACACGGGCGATCGCGGATTTTCTTCGGCCGGTCGCGTAAATAGATGTGGTCGCCATAATTATGAAACCTCAATCGTAATTGGNNCTTTTTGAGCTTGATGATTATATTCAGCGCCGGGGAAAACGCGAAGGCGCTTCGCCATGACATCCCCCATTCGGTTCTTGGGAAGCATCCGGGTTACGGCCTTGGTAATAACATCCGCCGGTTTTCTTTCTAACAACTCTTCAAGGGGGATACTGCGCATGCCACCCGCAAATCCCGAATACCGGGTATAAACCTTTTGCTCTTTCTTTTTGCCCGTCACGTGAATTTTCGCGGCATTGATCACAATCACCTGATCTCCCACTAGCTGGTCTTTGGAAAAACAAGTTTTCCCCTTCCCGATGAGAAGAGAGGCGGCCCGGGTTGCCAAACGGCCAAGGGTCTTGCCGGACGCGTCAATAAGGTAAGTTTTGCGATTAATGTCTTTATCTTTAGGAATAAAAGTTTTCATAAACGACGGCCCCATCCGATTCTGTCATTGGAGACAACAGACCTTCCGAAACCAGCCTCTTTTGCTGTTTCCGGAAGAAAACAACGAGGCATCCTTTCTTTGTTTTATATAAACATATTAGGGGGAAATCAGCTAGGAGGACTATCTTCCTGTGACTCGAAGTACCCTGAAAAAGCGCGCAAAGTATACCAAAGCCCCCAGGCACTGTCAAACTTTTCCGGGTTTCGAATTTCCCTGGAATTTGTTCCGAATATCTTGTAAAGTTCTGCTTCCTTAAGTAGAATGACCCCGCTTTTTCGTCAGGTCTTCTTCACGTACCCTTATCTTGCGCCCTTAGCTCAGCTGGTAGAGCANNGCGCGACCTTGCCAAGGTCGAGGTTGTGGGTTCGAGACCCATCACTCGCTCCATGTTTTTTATGGGGGTGTAGCTCAGTTGGTAGAGCAAGTGACTCTTAATCACTGGGTCGAAGGTTCAAGTCCTTCAGGGCGCATTTTTTATTCGCAATGGCCATCCCGCGTTGAAGCGGGGAAACAACCGGCGCTAAAAATATTCGGCCACGGTAAAACTGGCCGCGATCTCCGTGTTTTGAAAGAAGGACCACATCGTTTTTTGTACGAAATTTTATGCGGCTATGGCGAAACTGGCAGACGCGCAAGACTTAGGATCTTGTCCCGAAAGGGGTGGGGGTTCAACTCCCTCTAGCCGCATTAGTTTCGTTAGTATCTATCCTTGTAAATCTCTCTCACCCCTTTTGTGACCTCTTGGTATTCGAGCGGTCGAGTTTTGAGCTCTTTATCAGAAAGTGGAAGCTTTTGAAATCCTTTACGGACGGCCAAAACCCTCGATTCCGTAATCGGCCGTGATTGATAATAGTCATAAAATAACGGTATAGATTTCTCTCCCGCCCGTAAAAAATATTCGAGGGTATCCATCAGCGACTGGGGATCATAACCCGACCGAAGCAAATAGTCCATCGCCCGCCGGTCACTTTCGATAAGCAATTCATCGGGAGTCAATTGGGTACTGTCAACATACGCCTTGAGCAAGACAAGCCCAAGAGCGGCAAGCGATCCGATGGGACCAAACATCGGCGCGATCTGGGAACCCGCCTGCGTGGCAACATTCACCACATCATCGGTTTGCGTAAACCGGGGATCCTTGTATTGAAGCCTTCCGATTTCATGCGCGAGAATAGCGGCAAGTTCCGCCTCATTTTGCAAGAAATTGAGCATTCCGGTCGTCACATAAATATATCCACCGGGAGATGATGTCGCGTAAATCTTCTCGTCATAGAGAATGGTATATTGATAACGGAGGTCTTTCCGGCTGGCGTGGGTTGCCAGATTCGTCCCAACATGGCTCACATACTTCACGACTTTGGGATCCGTGTAAGGATAAAACCGCGAGAGAATCTCCTGATGAATTTTCGCTCCCACGGCGTGCTCATCATAATTCGATGAACTTTGACGCGCCGCCTCCACGTCAATCCCCCGCTCCGTCGTTGTGGCACACCCGCAAATAAAAAAAATAAGCCCCGAAATAACCGTGTATCTGTTTTTAAAAAAACTCACAAAAATTCTTTCTTGCTTTAAGGTGAAGTTTCAGGATACGATCTCCATTCCAGACGTCAGCAAATGGTAATTTTCCTCAATAATTTCTGGTGGCCGCTTAGAAGATCCCATTTCGATGAAGATCTGAAAATTTAAAATGCGCCCGTAGCTCAATTGGATAGAGCATCTGCCTTCGGAGCAGAGGGTTGCAGGTTCAAGTCCTGCCGGGCGCGCTGTTTCTGAATACCAGCGCTAACGCGCCCAGATCGCCAGACCGGTCGAGAATCGTGGACTTAAGAACTCGGGTGCTGCAAAACGCTTCGGGCCACGCGTGACTTTTCGCGCTTTGAATCATTTCCTTCCAGTATATCGCGGGGGCGGATTTCAAAACTCCCCCACCAATCACGATCACTTCCGGATTCAAAACATTCATGAGACCCGCGATCCCGATTCCAAGATAATAAGCGGCTTTCCTGTAACTCTCGATCGCGGTTTTGTCACCCAATCGGGCCACGATCCCGACCCCTTTCGCGCCCTCAACTTTTTTCTTTCCTGATTTGCCATAAAAACGGGCAATGGCCGTTCCGGAAGCGTATGCCTCGAGGCAACCCCGTCGGCCGCAGTGGCACTTTAGTCCATCAGGAACAATGCTAACATGCCCGAATTCTCCGGCAACAAAACCCGCGCCTTCATAAAGTTTCCCATCTATCACAATTCCACTTCCCACCCCAGTACTGACCGTGATGTAAATGAAATGCCGGGCACTTTTCCCCGCGCCAAACATCAGTTCTCCAAGGGCGGCGGCGTTCGCGTCATTGGCAAGGTATACCGGAAGCTTGAATCGCCTTGCCAGAATGCCACGCAACGGAATATTGGTCCACCCGGGCAGATTAGGAGAACGAGGCAGAATACCCTTTCGCGAGTTTACAGCGCCGGGTGCCCCCACGCCGATCCCAAGAAGATCTCGAGAGGTCATCCCTCTTTCCCTTATTATGCCTTCAATCGTATGAAGAAGTTGGTTTAGACAACCCCGGGCGCCTCGATTAAGAAGGGTCGAAATTTCGCGTCGGACAAGAAGTGTCCCATTTCTATTTCCAAGAACCACACCAATCTTGGTTCCCCCGATATCAACACCGATAGCGTATTTCATAGGCGTTATTCTACTGTGAAGTCACTGGAATTCAACCGCGGGCGGGAAGAAAAAATTATTTATTCCACAAAGATTGCCAAATGGCCCGGAAATCAAGCTCTCTGGGAGAACCTTTGGGAGCCTCGCCCTGGATCACCTTGATGGTAAGTAGAGTGCCACAACCCCAAGGCCATAAAAAGGCATATTCGAAACTGCGTTCAAGCTTCCGGAGGTACATGGTCTGCTCATGCCGAACTCCGCCGTAGGGCTTTGAATACCGTTTAGCCTCTCCTTCCGCGAAAACACCCGCGGGTTTCAGAGGTTTTCCAAAATGTTCCTGGAGGATCGTTTCAAGAGAGCCCAAATCCTGTTTGGGAATGACGGCTTCAAAATATGTTTCCGTGCGGGAGCGAATTTCCCTGAACTTTATCTTTTGGACTTCTCCAACCAGTTCTTGAAAGTTCATGACGTAACCTCTAACTTTCCGTTGGGAGCCGTCACGGCTTTTGTGAGTCTAAAAAGCGAATCGTTCGCACCGATTCAAGAAATCCGGAATAATCCTGGCCGAACGAAGATTCCAGCCCTTTAAACGTAATGGAATAGAGCCTGTTTTCATGAATGACGATGTAATTCATGTATTTAAAATCATGCTTCCCTTCCATTTGTTGTTTGAACAAACCCGGCTTGATTTTATAGATGCAATACCTTGCCTTCTCTCCGCCAACCATGGTCTCCGATTCCTGGCGAATGAGAATTTCATCAAATTTTGGGGCAAAAAGATCTTTCCACTCAAGATCAGCCACGGTTTTTGCCTCACCCAGGTCGCGCTCGATCACATGAAAAGTCGCCAAACTTCCTTCTTTCCAGAAAGTCGCGACCACTCCCTCATAAACCGCGGGCTGCGCCTGCCATCCTTCCGGCGCCTCGATGGCAAAACCATACTCAGCGGATTCAAATTTTTCGGCCCGCGTATCTTTCGGGAATCCCAGAACACAAACGAGCGCGAACCACAGGCACAACGTCCCGCGAGCCCAGCTTGGGAGAAATGATTTATTCGATCTCATTGATGGAGACAATCCTGTCGAACAGTGACCCAATGTAGGAATTTCCGTTCAGATTAAGGTCAGAGACGACCACTTGATTAATCCGGTTTTTTTCATCTTTCCTGGGGTCCTGTCCCGTGCGTTCGGCCCACGTGGAATGAATTACGTAGTGCTGTTTTCCGATTTGCCCCAGATAAATCATTTGATGTTTCGGCATTTTTAGAAGGGCCAATCCCGGCCGCAAAGAACCAAGGGCCTTTTCCTTCTGGATGTCCTCTTCGAAGGGTTCGAAAAATCCGAGTTGAATTCCAACGAGGGACTGTTGTTTGGAGTCTCGCGGGAAAGCAATTCCGAAACTCAAAAAAACATCATGCACGAACCCCGAACAGTCGCGCCCATTATACTGACCACCCCATCCGTACCGAAATCCAAGCAACTTGAACGCCTGGCGCAGGATATTGGCCTGGGAATACACGGGATAATTTCTCTGAACATCGCTTTTCCTGCTGATGTAAGCCTTCGCAACTCCCGCGCTTCCGTCACTTTTACGGTAAGGCATCCAAACCGTGTAAGGTTCACTGGATCCAGCCGCCAGTTGGGACGATGGAATGGGCGCTCTGGGAATCACCGTCCCCATGGACGCCCGCTGAAGCAACGTGGTTCTGGCGGGATCTTTAAAAACACTGGCACTTTCACCCGTGACCACAAAAAATTTATCGGAAGCCGCGTATTTTTTAAGGTCATCACGAGATGGGAAAACGGCGATATCCTTCGCCTTGACCCATCCCCGCACGTACGGCGCCTGGATGTAAAGCCATTGTCCGTTACTGGAGCTGTGATAAACGCCAACGGGCGTCCAGAGTTTGATAAGCGTGAACTGAAGCTGGTCGAACTCCACATCCCCCTTGTCTTCGAGTAATTTCACCATGGTCGGGAGCGCCCGAACGGACGTGGTCCGGACCGCGGCCCCCCATTTCATCCGGATCGTGGAAGGGACCTTGTCAATCTGGACGAGAGGCTTGATCTGGTCGTCAAAAAAACTTTTTTGGACATATTGATTATCGACCCCGAATAGTTTCCGGTTTCTGAGCGTGTTAAACTCAAGCTGAAGCTGATCGGCAATCTGTTTGCCCGGTCGGCGAAAATCCAGTCGGAAAATATCCACATTCTCTCTGACGAGGCTACGGATATATTCGTTGAATTTTTCTATCTCCTCGCGCGTTTTAACGACCCTCTCCGCGCCTTCAATTCGCCGGATCCAGAAATCCGCGTTTTGCATCGCTTGTGTCGCGCTCGTCAAAATCATGGGCCCCCTGGGAAGCGGAGGCAATTCCTCGGCACTCCCCGATACCGCGAAAAAAACGCTCATGAGACACGTAAAAAAGAATAGGCGCATAATTTTCCTCATTTTGGGTCAATATTTTATGGCAGATGTTTCGGAATGTCCCGATAAATTTCGACCGTTACCAGCAAAGTCTTAACCTTCAACGTTTGATGCCCCCGAAAACGGCCCATTTTTCATCATAATTCAAAGCCGGGACCTTATCGGTTGCCCCAATTTTTCCGCGGCGGCGCACCCGGCCACATACCCGCTCGACCAGGCCCATTGCAAATTAAATCCACCGATCCGGCCATCCACATCCAAAACCTCTCCGGCAAAAAAAAGCCCGGGCGCAATGTTTGATTCAAGCGTCTTTGGGTTCACCTCTTTCAGGGGAATCCCGCCCGCCGTGACCTCCGCCCTGTCATACCCAAGCGGCCCTTTCACGGGAAGAACGCAGGAACGAACCATCCGAAAAAGCAGTTCCCTTTCTTTTTTTGAAAAATTCGCCAGTTGTTTTTCCGAAACGATATCTGCCTTTCTCAAGAGAACTCCGGCAAGTCTTTCCGGGATATCGTGAGAAAGAAATTTTTTGATTGTCATGGCCGGTTTCGCGACTCTCTTTTCCCGCAAACGTTCCCGCAAAGATTTTTCACTGATTTGTGGTAAAAAATTGGCACAAATCGTCAGCGCTCCCTGGCCACCGAATCGGGCCCAGGGTGAAGCGAGATTCATAACCGCCGGGCCGCTAAATCCCTGATGCGTGAAAAGAAGAGGCCCTCGAGATTCGGCAAACCACTGTCCGCGGCGGAATAATCCAAGCGCGGTCTCCAAAGTTATCCCCGCGAGGCCACGCCAATCAGCATCCGCCGTTTCGAAGGGAACAAGCGCCGGTGAAGGGGCCACGATTGAATGCCCAAAAGATTCGGCAATCTTATAACCCGCGCCTCGACTTCCGGTCGCGGGATACGATAATCCGCC
This sequence comes from Candidatus Omnitrophica bacterium UBA1443, assembly GCA_002329545.1. Lineage (GTDB taxonomy): Bacteria > Omnitrophota > Omnitrophia > Omnitrophales > Aquincolibacteriaceae > UBA1443. The sequence goes on along the minus strand of DCTJ01000026.1, from coordinate 10,482 downwards.
GGTAGCGACAATCACGGCTTTTGAGGAAAACGAAAATCCCTTTCCCTCAGTCGAAAAAATCCCGTGCCGGCAATGAAGCGCTAAAACTTCGCTCCTCGTCAAAAGATTTACTTTCCGTTCCCGCGCGGCGCCGAGGAGCGTCCCAAGAACGCTCGCGGCCTTCCGGTCCCGAGGGAACATTTTTCCATCCTCTTCTGTCATAAGCGAAAGGCCCCACTCCCTGAAAAAATCAACCGTCTTCGAAACAGGAAGCGCCCGCAATACATTGCGAACAGTTCGCGGATCATCCGAATAAAAATCCCGTTCGCTCACCGCGCGGTTCGTAATATTGCAGTGCCCGCCTCCCGTGACGAGTAACTTTTTCCCGGAACTCGCTTCCCCCTCGAGGATCAATACGCGAGCACCTCTTGAAGCCGCCGAGATGGCCGCCATAAGGCCCGCCGGACCGGCGCCAATGACAATCAAATCGATTGTTTTCCCTTTTACGCTTAACTCAGAAAGCATCTTCAGTTCGCCCTTAAAATGACAAAACCCCGCGCCTCGTTATTTAACAAAACGCAGGGGTTCGTCAGTAATTTCAAAAAGCTCAAATCTTTACGCCATTGACAGCCTGGCTCCCCTTTGGGCATATCCCGTAACGCAACTTATTTTTTGTTACTGTGTTTCGTTGAATCGAAAACAGTTACGACAAGATGCCGATAATTCCATGACTACGCTGACACTTTCGGCCGGATCAATTTTATTCGTCTTAACAAACAGACGGAAACCGCGGTGCTATTTCGGGGGAAACAACTTACTGTTCGCTTCAAGAACCCTTTCAATCCGGGGGTCCTTATTGCGTGGGCGCTCGACAAATCTTTCCCAATGAATCACTTCTTTCAATTTTCTTTTTTTGTGCTGATGCGAAGATTTAGCCGGCCATCCGACCGCCACGAGACTGACCAATTTATACCCCGGGGGAACATCAAGGAGCTTCAGCGCGTCGGGGGCATATTCTTTTTTATCTCCCGCGATCCAGCAGGTTCCAAGCCCCAGGTCAGTCGCCGCGAGAAGAATATTCTGGGTGGCCGCGGCCCCATCCTCAAGAAAATACTTCACATCTTCACAGAGCACAACGATACAGGCCGTGGCTTGTTTGAGGAAGGCCCCCGTGCTAACAAGAGAAGCAAGAATATCGAGCCTTCCGCGATCCGTTACAACCACAAACTCCCAAGGTTCAACCGCCCGGGCGCTCGGAGCGCGTCGGCCCGCGTCCACTAACGCCTCCAGCATTTCCTTCGGAACCGGCTGGTCCTTATATTCCCGGGTACTGTGCCGTTTTTCAATAGCATCGAAAGTTTTCATGTAACTACACAGCCTTCACAAACTCTGCGATTTTTCGCCCGAACTCGTGGCAAGCCGCGAGCTGGGCCTCATCCGGAGCGTAGACAACAGACAGCGCTGGCTGAACGATCTCCACCCCGGATTCCTTCAGCGTCTCTTCAAGTTTCTTGATCGCGATACCCGACCATCCGTAGGAACCAAAAGCGCAGCCAATCCTGTTTTTGGGATGCAGGCCTTTCAGAAATTCCATGAACGACACCATGTTGGGGAGCATGCCGCTGTCATGGTTGGAAGATCCTACGATGTAGCCTTTCGCGCTAAACATGTCATAAATCACTTCCGTCCGATCCGTCGCGGCAATGTCGTGGATTTCATACTTGACTCCCGAGGCAGCGACGCCTTCCGCGATTTTTCGGGCCATTTTCGCGGTCGATCCCCACATCGTCTCATAAACAATCACGATCTTGGGATCCGTCACGTTCGCCGCCCACCGCTCATAAGCGGTAATTATTTTCCGCGGCTCCTTCCGCCAGCTGACTCCGTGCGAGGTCGCGATCATGCGGATCGGAAGATTCATCTCCGCGAGCTCGACTAGCTTTTTCGCGATCAAATGACTGAACGGCCAGAGGATGTTCGCGTAATATTTGGCCGCCTCTTCCATCAAGATTTCCCACGGGACCTCATCGTCAAATCGCTCGTTCGTCGCGTAATGCTGTCCAAAGGCGTCGTTTGAAAAAAGGATCTGATCTTCCTCCAGGTAAGTCATCATGCTGTCCGGCCAGTGGATCATCGGGATTTCGATAAAACGGAGCGTCTTCTTCCCAAGTGATAATTTGTCACCAGTCTTTACCGGCGTGAAATCGAACTTTTGGTGGTAATAGCGCTCCAGCCCTTGTCCCGCGCGGGCGCTTCCGTAGAGCTTCGCGTTCGGACAAAGTTTAAGAAGTTCCGGATACGCGCCCGAATGGTCCGGCTCAATGTGATTGGCAATGATCGCGTCAATCTTTTCCACTGGAATGACCGTCCGGATCCGCTGAATCATCTCATCCGTAAACGGCCCGTACACCGCATCCACCAGCGTTATTTTTTCATCAACGATCAGGTACGCGTTATAGGTCGTACCGCGCTTTGTCGTGTAGGTATGTCCGTGAAAATGCCGGGCATTCCAATCAATGGCCCCCACCCACCAAACGTCGTCCGCTATCCGTATCGCCTTCATCCGTTTAATTTTTCCGATTTATTTCCGGAGCCCCAGCGTCTTGTCGAGCATCAGGAGAGAATTCCCCATTTTCCCACCGATCGCGAGCTTCTGAATAATATCGGAGACGCTGACCTCCTCTTCAATTTGCTCAGTCACAAACCACTGGAGAAAAATCTCCGTCGCGTAGTCGGTTTCCTTTTTGGCGAGCGTTACCAAGTCACGAATGGAAGCGGTCACTTCTTTTTCGTGTTCCAGAGTTTTATCAAAAGTGGCGGCCACCGAAGTGAACTTTTGATCAGGAGCCGCGATCGCCTTAAGGACCAGATCACTCCCCTGTTCGCTCAGGTAATGCATGAACTTTTGAGCGTGCCCAAGTTCCTCTTTAGCCTGCAATTGAAACCAATTGGCAATTCCTCCCAGCCCCAGACCTCCGGCATAGGCGGCCATGCCAACATAAAGGTAAGCCGAGTAGATTTCTTTATTGATTTGCTCGTTAATCGCTTTCGCCATTTTCTCACTGATCATAACAACCTCATTTCTGTTTTTTGTTTTCAAATAAAGCGCTATTGTCCATCACGGCGCCGGTATGCGCGCTCAACACATGCAGGGAATAACGACCAAGCCACCCGCCGGTCACTTTACTTTTGAAAGGTTTCAACTTCCGGAACCGTGATTTAATTTCTTTAGCCGGAACAAGAAGTTCCATCGTGCGTTTCACGGCGTCGATTTCAATCACGTCGCCGTTCTTGATAATCGCGATCGGTCCTCCCGCGGCGGCTTCAGGGGAAATATGCCCGATGCAAAGTCCCCGCGTCCCCCCCGAGAATCGGCCATCCGTGATCAAAGCGGCGCGTAGTCCACGCCCCTTGATCGCGGAAGTCGGAGATAACATTTCCATCATCCCCGGGCCTCCTCTCGGCCCCTCATAACGGATCACCACGACATCACCATCCACGACCTTACCCTTCAAGATGGCTTCGAGCGCTTCATCCTGCGAATCGTAACACTTCGCGCGTCCCGTAAACTTCATCATGTCCTTCTCGACACCGGCCGTTTTGACCACGGCACCCTGCGGAGCAATGTTTCCGTACAGGATGGCAAGCCCACCTTCTTTAGAAAACGCGCGATCCCCGATCCTGATAACGTCTCCGTCCGCCGAAGGAGCTTTTTCCACCATATCCCGCAACGTACCGGTGCAAGTCTTGACATCAAGATTAAGAGGCGCACGGCCATCTTCGACAACCGCTTTAAGAATCGCCGCAATCCCGCCCACGCGATGGACATCCTCCATGTGAATGTCCGGCCTTGAAGGTGATACTTTGCAAAGATTAGGAGTCCTTTTGGCAAGCCGGTTAATCCGCTCCAATGGATAATCGATCCCGGCCTCACAAGCCAACGCCAGCGTGTGGAGTACCGTATTCGAGGACCCCCCCATGGCCAAATCCAGGACAAACGCGTTATCGATCGATTTTTTGGTCACGATATCCCGCGGCCGGATTTTCTTCTTGAGCATGTCATCCAGGACATCCGCCGCTTTTTTCACAAGCGCTATCCGTTCGGGATTCACCGCCCAGGAAAGAGTCTTTGTGTCCGTCCACGCCGCGGCAGGAATGGAGCCGTTCCCGGGGAGTGCGAGACCAATCACCTCCGCGAGACAATTCATAGAGTTCGCGGTAAACATTCCCGCGCAACTTCCGCAGGTTCGGCAGGCAGTATTGGCCATCTCGGTCAGTTGGCCTGCCGAAATCTTTCCGGCCGCTTCTTGTCCGACCCCTTCAAATACCGTTATAAGATCTGATTTGTTGCGCCCCGCAAGCATCGGGCCGCCGCTTACGTAAACTGAAGGGATATTAAGACGCACCATCGAGTTCAGCATGGCGGGAATAATCTTGTCGCAGTTACCAATCCCGATCCAGGCGTCACAAGGATGCGCCCCGATAATCGATTCTATCTGGTCCGCGATCAATTCCCTTGAGGGCAACGAATATTTCATCCCGAAATGCCCCATCGCGATCCCGTCACAAATCGCGGCGCCGATATTCGCGTACCAGACGTTGTACCCTTTGGCCTTGAGGGCCTGAACCACTTCTTCGCCGAGAATGTTCAAATGAACATGTCCGGGGATATGCGTCGTGTAGGAATTGATGACCGTCACAAACGGACGGGAACGGTCCTGAATGGAAGAAATCACCCCCGTCGCGACCATCAAACCAGCGGCCGGAAGCATGTGCTTTCCTTCCGCCACAACCCGGCTCCCTTTTTTCTGAATTGCTTCAAAACCTTCATGGATCGCTTTTTTCATGATATTTCCTCTCAAAAATTATCCTGCAGATTTGACCAGCGTTCCCGCTAGAGCAACATCGCTTCCACGGCCGCCCTGGCTTTCACGCGAATTGTTTCGGGCACGGAAATTACGAATTGCATTTTCTTGAGCGAATCGCGGACATCCCCAAGCGAGATCATTTTCATCATCGGGCAGACCAAAAAATCGCTGGCAACGTGAAAGACCTTGCCGGGATTTTCTTTTTCCAACTTGTGCAAAAGCCCGCCTTCAGTGCCGACAATGAATTCCGTTCCGTCGGGTTGCTGTTTGGCGTAACGAATCATCGCGGATGTACTGCCGACATAATCCGCCAGTTCAAGCGCGGCGGGCTTACATTCGGGATGCATCATAAAAATCGCCTTCGGCCACTTCTCCCGGGCCTTCTCGACACCCGATGTCGAAAGAGCCGCGTGCGTCGGGCAACACCCATCCCAGAGGATCATTCGCCGATTCGTCACCTTGGACACATAGTGACCAAGATTGTAATCCGGCGCGAAAATAATCTGTTTCGAAGGATCCACCGACTTCACGACATCCACCGCGTTAGCGGACGTGCAACAGATGTCGCTTTCCGCCTTCACTTCCACCGAACTGTTCACGTAAGTCACTACCAGGGCGCCGGGATATTTTTGTTTCATTTCCCGAATCCGCCCGGCTGTCGCGCAGTCCGCCAGCGTGCATCCGGCCTCGCGCGCGGGCAAAAGAACCGTTTTGTCGGGAGACAGAATGGCCGCGGTTTCAGCCATAAATTTCACGCCACAAAAAACAATGACCCGGGCATCCGTTTTGGCCGCGAGCCGGCTCAGTTCGAGCGAGTCTCCAACGTGATCCGCGAGATCCTGAATTTCGGGAGGTTGATAATTGTGCGCGATAATAACGGCGTGACGTTCCTCTTTCAGGGCCGCGATTTCCTGAAGAAGCTCCTCAGCTGAAGATTTATTGTGGGATTGACTCATGATTAACTCCGGAATTATGGCATTTTACTTTTTTTTAACCTGAGTTGCAACGAACTCTATGGCTTTATGGCCACCTTTGGCTTTAAACCATCACCGGTCATCGCTCAGGCGGACCACCCCTTCAGGGTAGCTCTTGCCCCCTGCGACGATCGGTGGACTGTCGACAGTACGGCTGGCTCTTTTTTCGTTCTTCTTCATAAACGCTTTTGACGGGGATCCGGGTGAAGGTTTTTCGGAAAAGATCCGTAATCGGGACCATTTCTTCAGCCGTCAACGGTTTGACGGCGCACACCCGCAAAGGAGTGTTTACCTCGATCTCATCGGGATGAATCATTTGAGCCCGGCTCACAATATCCGCGACCAGATCCTTGTTAGACGAGACAAACATGATCTGCAAAGCGAGTTTCCCATGATAATTTTTCCTAAACATCCGAAGTCCTTCGCAAATTTCCTCAAAACCGATCCCTTCCGCCGGATGATTGACCGCCTCCAGGGAGTCGGATGAGCCCGCGTCAAGTTTCACCATGACAAAATCCGCCAGGGCCAGATCCTCACGGACATCCGGTCGCCAGATCAAAGAACCGTTCGTAATGACAACGATCCTCTCGGAACGCACCGTCCGTATCCCCCGAATCATATCGCCCAGGTTTAAAGCAAGGGTTGGCTCACCATTCCCGGCGAAGGTAACGACATCCAGCGGCTCCGGAGGAACTCTCCGGACTTCTTCAAGTAATGCTTCCGTCGGAACAAATATCTTCCTCTCAAGAGTTAAAACTTTTGTTCGTCCGGTCTGGCAATAGACGCAGTCAAACGAACAGGTCTTCTGGTCGGTTGAGAGAGGATCAATCCCGAGGGAACGACCCAGCCGCCAGGAAGCAACGGGCCCGTAAATGTATTGATATGGATGTCGTGTCATAAAGGAATTGGATTGAGCCTGTATCTCAAAGCCGGAGCCATTATACTTCCCGACAACAAGCTCCACAAACCAATTAACCCCGATCAACACCCGAATTCAACTTCGGGCATTGATCGGGGTGTACTCTATATCAACCTTTTGTCGGCCCGAGGATCGCCGCGAGATCTTCCTTGGGTGTTGTAATCGGTTTGATGTTAAACGTTTTCACGAGAACACTGAGCACGTTCGGACTCACGAACGCCGGGAGCGACGGCCCGATCCGGATATTCTGGATCCCAAGCGACAAAAGCGACAACAGAATGCAAACCGCTTTTTGCTCATACCAGGAAAGAATCAGCGATAACGGAAGCTCATTGACGCCGCAGTTAAAGGCCTTTGCGAGTGCCACCGCCACCTGGATTGCAGAATAAGCATCATTGCACTGTCCCATATCCAGTAACCGCGGAATGCCGCCGATATCACCAAATTCCAGTTTGTTGAACCGGTATTTCCCGCAAGCCAATGTCAGAATCACACAATCCTTCGGTACCGCTTGTGCAAACTCAGTGTAGTAGTTTCGCCCCGGCTTCGCGCCATCGCAACCACCAACCAGGAAAAAATGGCGAAGCTGGCCGGCCTTGACCGCTTCGATCACTTTGCCCGCGACTCCGAGCACCGCGTGATGCCCAAACCCCGTAAGGATCGATTTTCCCAAAATATCTTCCTTAAATCCGCCAGCCTTGATCGCCGCTTCAATCACCGGCGTAAAATCTTTTTTCCCGTTCACTGCTTCAATATGTTTTACCCCAGGCCACGCCACAAGCCCCGTCGTGAAAATCCGGTTTTTATAGGTCTCGCGTGGCTGTTGGATGCAGTTGGTCGTCATTAGAATCGCGCCGGGGAAAGCATCGAACTCTTTAGCCTGGTCCTGCCACGCCCCGCCGTAATTTCCCACGAGATGTTTATACTTCTTCAGCCCCGGGTAACCGTGGGCCGGAAGCATTTCGCTATGGGTGTAGATACTGATTCCTTTATCCTCCGTCTGCTGAAGAAGCTGTTCGAGATCAAAAAGGTCGTGACCCGAGACCACAATCGCCGGCCCTTTCTTGACTCCGATAAATACCGGCGTCGGCAACGGATTCCCGAAATGATCCGTATGCGCTTTATCAAGCAGTTCCATGCATTTGAGGTTTACCTTTCCAAACTCCATGTTGAGTCCGACAAGCTGTTCCACCGTCAAATGATCATTCGTCACAGCTTCCAGTCCCTTATGAAACCATGCGGTAACTTCTTCATCCTCACGCCCAAGTACATTGGCGTGATCCGCGTAAGCCGCCATTCCTTTCATCCCGTAAATCAAGAGTTCCCGAAGACTGCGAATATCTTCATTGAGTGAAACGTCGGAAAAAATACCGACCCCCATTCCTTGGTCAATCAGCCCCTTGAGGTCAGTAGTGGGTTTCCATTCGGTCGCGGCCGGTAGCGCACCTTCAAAATCGCGGCCATGCTGTTTTTTGTAGGCATCCAGGTAAAGGGCTCGTGCCTTTTTTTGAATTTCGTAACCCTTCAGCAAAATTTCCTGAAGTCGTTCCGGGTCAAAATCAACGTTCGTGATGGTCGTGAAAAGTCCTTCGATCACAAAAAGATCTATCGCTTTGTCCTTTGCACCAAGTTCCCGCGCCTTGTGGGCATACACGCTGATTCCTTTGAGGGCATAAATCAAGAGATCTTCAAGCGCCGCGACTTCGGGACTTTTCCCGCAAACTCCCTGAAGGGTGCAACCTTTACCTTTTGCTGTCTGTTCACATTGATAGCAGAACATGTTCATTTTATTTTCCTCCCCTTTTTTGTTTTGATTGTGATCGTTTCGAACTCTCCGCCAAAACTTCCAGGCCGGCTATTTGGAGTACCGGTTTTGGATGAAGCTTTACCTTTCCTTCTAAAACGCACCCCCGCTGGGTCGGGCAACAATCTTTATCCAGCAAACCGCATTGGCCCATTCCCAAATGCGGACACCCCCAGTTCGTCATAAACGAAGCCCCCCTTCAGAAACCCCGGCATCCCCCCGGATCACAACAGCCGCACGAACTCTCCGATCTACCTTCTTCTTCCGGGAAAGGCACCCCGAATTGGGCAGATAGTTCTCGTACCTTTTCAAGATAATAGTGGACTGACATGGCTGATCCCAGCTTTCCTTCCTCCGCCCGGAATGCCTTGACCAATCGTAGCTTTTCTTCAGCATCCAGACTAGATTCAGCCATAGCAAAAAGACAATGATCCTCTTTTTGGATATGTTCACGAAGTAACAATTCGTAATCCCGGGCCGCTCTCACAAAACGGGACCCGAACCTGTTTCCCCTTTAAGTCCCGCGGCTACAGAACCTTCCATTTCCCGAACAAGCTGGCGCCCGATTTCGTGCTCCACAAACATCACTCCCGTCGGCCCACCCTCACGGGGCATACCGTGCGATTCCAGACTCGGGAACAAAAAAACCTCTTCCTTGGCATGGTGAAACCGGTCGGTCGGCAAACCCCTTAAAAAACTCCACCATTTCGCGGGTTTCCTCACAATCCAACGTCCCTCCCTCCGCAATTCGATCGGTCACGCGCTCAATCATCGCGGGATCATCCAGGATTATTTTTTGTACGGTAAAAATTTCAGACTCAGAGCCTTGCCGACGCGCTCTTTCACCTCACGAGCAAGTACCACGAGCTTTTCCCGAAGTAACAAAAGAGCCCTTCTGAAGCGGTCGCCCTCCCCCTGGACCTGTTGCGGCGTGATATCCCGAACCGGAAGGCTCATATGCCTTTTTTCATTGAAGAGACATACTCTCGCCACCACAACCCCGGGACTCAGGGGCAATCACTTAAACCGGGTTTCTTGGGTCATTGATTCCATCAGCATGATTTCCTTCCCCCCCATGTTCCATCTAGCTCAACAAAGAAGCAATACTCACGACGGAAAGTCGTTTAAGAACATCCTTCTCAATCGCATCGATCTCGTGCTTTAATTTACAGGTACTTCGGTTCGGACAAATCTTTTTTCTAAAAATGCACTCGTTCAGTTCAACCGTCCCCTGAAAAATACGAATCAAATCAGTCAACCAAATCTTGGAGGGGTTTTTGGCAAGGGCGAAACCGCCCGCCTGCCCTTTAAAAGAATCGAGTATGCCCTCCGTGCTAAGCGTTTGCAAAAGCTTCCTCAGAAACGGCCTCGGAATTTTCAACGCCATCACCATCTCCGAAACTGGCACGGATTTCTGATCCTGCCGCGCGAGATAACAAAGAGCGCGCACCGCGTAGTCCGTATTTCGCGTAATCAGCTTCATCAGCCTTGTTCTCCCGATAACTCCAGAGGGGTTTCAGACGCGTTTCCGTCCCCTCGCGAGGCAAAGGGATGGAAAATAAAATCGGCTATATCATGTTTAATGATACTACTTTAGTATCATTTATCAAGCAAAAAAAATCTTCCCTATCCGGAGACTTTCTTTTGAAAATTCTCGTGAATCGCTCGAGCCGCTTTTTTTCCGGCTCCCATCGCCAAAATCACCGTAGCCGCGCCGGTCACGATATCGCCGC
>DCTJ01000026.1:0-175 GCA_002329545.1 Candidatus Omnitrophica bacterium UBA1443 | reverse complement strand
AACGATGCCGCCCCACTTCTGGGTCTCAAGACCCGGCGTCGTCTGGCGAATGAGAGGATTCGGCGTTCCCCCAATCGCCACGATCACTGTCTCAACCGGAAAAACAAAGTGACTGCCTTTTTGGGCCACCGGACGCCGGCGGCCGGACGCGTCAGGCTCGCCAAGTTCCATCTCG
>DCTJ01000102.1 GCA_002329545.1 Candidatus Omnitrophica bacterium UBA1443 | reverse complement strand
CGAGGCTGTACCCTTCGTGCGATGGATCAACGAGCGCTCCCAAGTAGCGGATCCCCTGAAATCACTCAACATTCTGATCGGTCCTGAAGGTGGTTTTACGGACGATGAAATTGAATGGACCCTGTGGCGGGGGAAAAAAAAGAACGTGTGGATCGTGAGTCTGGGTGGTACTGTGCTTCGGGCGGACACCGCTTTTATCAGTATCCTCGGTACGCTTCGTTTTCTCGAAATTGTTTGAAGGATTTATGCTCTCCCCACAGTTCAGGATTTTAAACCATGGTGTCCCCAGGGTTCCTTGAATTTCAATGATGAAATTTACGATCAAAACATTTGGCTGTAAGGTCAACCAGTATGAATCTCAGGCCATTCGCGAATCCCTGCAGGCTGGGGGGGCTCGTGAGATTGAAAAGCCCAGAGAGCCGGCGGACCTGGTTATTGTCAATACCTGTACGGTGACGCGTGATGCGGATCGTTCGGCGTGCTACTGGATCCGGAGATTGAAGCGAGAAAATCCGGATAGCCGTCTCGCGGTGACGGGGTGCCTGGCCGAGCGGGATCGAGCGATCCTTGAAGGAATGAAAGAAGTTGATTTTATCTTCAAGAATCAGGAAAAACAAAGGATCGCGGATTTTCTTATAGCGGGAATTCCAAAGACGAAATCCGTCGGGATGGTTTTTGATAGGGCGGAGCATAAGGGGNNGACCCGCGCGACTGTCAAGATTCAGGATGGATGTAACAACGCGTGTAGCTACTGTAAAGTGGTTTTGGCTCGTGGGCCTTCACGGAGCCGTTCTTTGGGGGATATCCTTGATGAAGTAAGGCGGCTCGCGGACAATGGCTATAAAGAAATAGTTCTGGCGGGTGTTCAGCTGGGATCCTACAGGGATGGCATCGGGGATCATTCTAATTCGCTTGTGCGGGTTATCGAGAAGTGCTCCAAAATTCAGGGAATTGTACGAATTCGCCTGAGCTCCATTGAACTGACGGATATCCGTGATCCCTTGATCCGTTCATTCCGCGACATTCCCAAACTTTGCCCTCATTTGCATATTCCGATTCAGAGCGGTTCAAATTCAGTTCTGAAAAATATGAATCGCCGGTATTCCGCGGAGGATTGTGTGAAGCTCATCGAAAAGATGAGATCAAAAATTCCGGATTTTTGTTTGACGACCGATGTGATTGTCGGTTTCCCGGGTGAAAGCGAGGATGATTTCGGCGAGAGCCTCAAGGTCCTTGAGACCTTGCGTCCGCTCAAAAGTCATGTTTTTCCTTACAGCCCCCGCGAGGGAACGCGAGCGGTTCTTCTCCGGGGGTTGCCTGGACGGGTGGTGCGCGATCGCGCGAATCGGATGATCAGACGGATGGATTGCGTTAGCCGGGAGGTGAGGAAGGCATTTATCGGAAAGACGGTCGAGGTGCTTGTGGAACACAGGAATCCCCGGAGCCGTTACCGGGAAGGAAGGACGGCGAACGGGTTAAGAGTGTTTTTTGATTTCCCTAAGGAAGGACAAGGATGTATCATACCCGTTGTTCTACGAGAATTGTTTGAAGACGGCATTGCCGGAACATGGCAAAACTCAGGAGAGGGTGACCGGGATGGATTTTTTATGGAATCTGATCGATAGCATACAAAAAAGCGCGATGTATCTTGTCATTAAGGATTTGGCTCCGATTGACTGGGTGGCGATCTTTTTTGTTCTCTTTGGCATGTTACAGGGGTCACGAAAGGGTTTTATCGATATGCTGGCCAAGTCCCTTAATGTCACGATCGTTATTATCCTGACATTGACTTTTTATCCGCTCATCAGTGCTTATCTTGTCAAAACCATTCAGGCATTGCCGAAGGCTGTCGCGGATCCACTGGTTTTTATCCCCACCGGAGTGGTTGCCTGGTTGGTCACCGGCTGGTGTTTTAACGCGATTGGCAGAATTTTTAAGGTGGAGGTTTCTTCTTTTCTGAAGTTTTTTGGCGGAGTTTTTTTTGGCGGAATCTATTCCGTTCTTCTGCTGAGTCTGTTTGTCCAAATGGTCCTGTTGATCCCGGGAGAGATGACGCAAAAGCCTTTTACCCAGCGTGGATCCTATTCCGGGCAAGCCCTTGCGAAGCTGGCGCCCGGTGTTCAGCGATTTGTTGCCGCTCCGTTTGTAGGGACGCGAGAGTCCCGCAGTCGACCGGCGGTTTGATCTCATGGCACTTGATTCGCCACGCAATCGGGAGCAGGAGGATATTGTCGAGCGTGTCGCGGCCGCGAATGACATTGTCGAGGTGATCTCCCAGTTTGTTCCCCTGAAACGCGCGGGCCGGAATTTCAAGGCCTGTTGTCCCTTCCATCAGGAAAAGACTCCTTCGTTCATGGTCCAGCCCGAAAAACAGCTTTTTCATTGTTTCGGATGCCAGGCGGGTGGCGACGTGTTCAGCTTTCTCATGAAGTATGAGAATCTTTCCTTCCCTGAAGCCCTCAAAATGCTCGCGGATCGGGCCCGCATCACGCTCCCTGAAAAACGTTACGCCAAGGGTGATTCCTCACATAAAGATCAAATTTACGAAATTTATCAGTGCGCGGTGGAGCTTTATCAGCGGCTTCTCGCGGGGGAATCGGGAAAGAAGGCGCGGGACTATCTCGCGAAGCGGGGCATGACGGACGAAACCCTTCGAGAGTTTAAGGTTGGTTGGGCGCCTGACGAATGGAGGACGCTCTATGATCACCTTTTGAAGAAAGGTTATTCGGAGGCCCTCTTGAAACAGTCTTCGCTCATTCAGCAATCCGCTAAAGGTAATTATTACGACACGTTTCGGGGACGCATACTTTTCCCGATTATGAACCTTCAGAATAAACCCGTGGCCTTTGGCGGCCGGTTGCTCGGGGACGGGGAAGGCCCCAAATATCTGAATTCTTCGGAAAATCCGGTTTTTTCAAAGCGGCGTGAGCTTTTTGGGCTGAACGTTGCCAAACGGTACATCGATGCGAATTGGCCGAATCTCATTCTGGTCGAAGGATATATGGATTTTTTGGCCCTTTACCAGGCGGGATTTAAGAATACGGTCGCGACACTTGGCACGGCCCTGGGGGAGGATCACGCTCGTTTGATGAAGCGTTTTGCCGAAGAGGTGATTGTGGTATATGACGGAGACGATGCCGGAGAATCGGCGGCGCTCCGGGGTCTTGAAATTCTTCTGGAAGGAGGGGGGCAGGTCAAGCTAGCCAGTCTGCCCAAAGGTTTCGATCCTGATGATTTTGTGCGAAAACGAGGAGCGGACGCGTTCAGGGAACTGCTTAAAAATGCCCAGGATTTTTTTGATTACAAGCTCAAAACTTTGCTTGAGCGATATCCCAAAAATGACGCGCTGGGTCTGGCGAAGATCAGCCGGGAAATGCTTGAAACTTTTCGCAAGGTCAAAAATCCGGTGATGCTCGCGGAGTATTTCAAACGACTGTCGCGCGAGATCGGGATCGATGAACGTTCTCTGCGAGCGGAGTTTGAAAATATATCACGCCAGGGTTCGGATCTGGCGCGTCGGCGCGGTGAAAAAACAGTTGAAAAGAAAACAGCTCCGGCGACACCTCAGGAAGAAGTGTTGCTTCTTGCCTTGATGATGGAAAACAGTAATTTTCTCGATGAAGCAGAGCGTCAACTCAATCCCGAAACGATGCGTTCACCGGTCAGCCGGGAGCTTTTCAAGTTTCTTGTTGATTCGGGAGGAGTCGCGAAAAAAAAGCCGCTTTCGACCGTCCTGAACAAAATCCAAAATACGGCTTACCGGGAACAGTTGGTGGGGGCACTTGCCGCTCTCGAAGACACGCCGGATCGAAAGCAGATTTTTCAGGATTGCCTGCGGACGATACGGAGAAATGGAGCTCTCGACCGTCAGGAGAAACTCCGGGGCCTCATTCATGAGGCCGAGCGAAACGGTGATTCGGCAAAACTTCTCGCTTACACCCGTGAGTTTCAGGAACAGCTGAAAGAAACACGCGAGATTTGATTTTTCAAAAATGACATTCCGGACATGATCGCTAAAAAGATGCTTGGGAGCAAAAAAGCTCCTGTGTTATAATTCCCCGATTTTTGGGGAAGCCTGAAGCGGTTTCATAGGTCTGTTACTCACTTTTCAACCTCTGGGAAAATAACGGTTGGGGGTGTCTGTGCGGCCGCCCGGAGGAAGTGAATTCAATCGTGAAATCATTGATAGCCCCGATCCGTTGCTGGCAACGTAATCTTCTTGATACGCTTGTGCGAAAGTATTATCACCAGGCGCTTGAGGCTCGGGCGGAAGGGATGGTTCGGCTTTTTGAGCGTGACATTCCCGAGCGATGCCGGATCCTGGACCTCGGAGGTGGCTGGGGGTTTTACAATGAGCCGTTTAAACGGCGGGGTCACGAGTCGCTTATTCTGGATGTTGTGAAACCGGGCTATCAAAAAGCGCCCGTTGTGATTTACGACGGCGGCAGAATCCCTTTTGGGGATCGCGCGTTTGACGTGACGCTGATGGCGACGATGCTACATCATGTTCCGGATCCGGAATCGATGATGACGGAAGTTCGACGCGTGACTCGGACGAAGGTGGTTGTGATCGAGGATCTTTATCATCATGCCATCGGCCGGTTGTGGACGATTGCCAGGGACCGGATTCTCAATATGGAATTTCTGGGTCATCCGCACCAGTTCAGGAAACATGAGGAATGGATCCAGTTTTTCCGGGAGAAGGATTTTCGCCTTGAAAAATTCCGGAAGTTTTATACCTGGATTTCGGGGTTTCGAATTTTAAACGGTTTGTACGTGTGGGAGTGCGGCGAAAATGTCGGTGCTATCGGTTGAACAAGTTCTGTGGATGAATGAAGGCGAAGGGATTACAGCGCGCGGAAAAATCCCTCATGACTCGGAGTTTTTTAAGGATCATTTCCCTGAATTTCCCGTACTGCCGGGTGTGCTTGCGATCGAGATGCTTAAGCAGACCGCGGAGAAATATCTGGAATCGTTTTCCGAAGACGGGGCCGGAGGGTCTCGTTTTTTTTTGAAGCAGATTCGCGCAACCCGTTTTAGGAAGTATCTTCGGCCCGGAGATGAGTGGGAAAGCCGATTGACGCTCACTCAAAGCCTGGAAGGTGAGACGGTGTGGGACGCGAAACTTTATTATCACGGTGAAGTGGCGGTTTCCGCGAAGCTGACGCTTGCGAGGATCAAGCACCCTCCAGTTGGCGCGAGCGACATCCCCTTAACGGAAGGAAAAGGAGAATCATGAATCAAGAAATTTTTAAGAAAGTACAGGAAACATTGGCCGGAGCCCTTGGAGTAGAGACCTCGGAAATTACCCCCGAATCTTCCCTGAAACGGGATCTTGGCGCCGAATCGATTGATTTTATCGACATCATTTTCCGGCTGGAAAAAAGTTTTGATCTTAAAATTCCCGCCAATGATCTTTTCCCAAGTTATATTTTTACCGACGAGAGATTCGTGAAGGAAGGTGCGGTTACGCCCGAGGGGATTCAGGAATTGCGCACCAAACTTCCGTACCTAGAACTCGGTGATTTTGAAAAGGATCCGCAGGTCGCGGAGCTTGCCGATTATTTTACGGTTAAGATGATACTCCGGTATCTTGAAGAGAGACTGGGAAAATCATCCGGTTGTTCGGGCGCTTGTCAGTAGAAGTTTGCCCCAACTTGACCTATTTGCCGAAAAAATTACCTGTGTCGCGCTCCCCCCAAGAAAAAAACACTCCGGGATGGATATTACGCGGAAGGCCCAAGACCTTACATGGCATTGGCATTGATATTGTTTCCCGGTCGCGTATGAAGAAATTCTTGTCGCGTCATCGGGAGATGATCCTGCGGCGTTTTTTGAATTCGCGGGAGCGTGAGCAGTTTTCGGAGATACGGCTCACGCGGCTGGCGGAGCTTTTTACGGCGAAGGAAGCTTTTTTTAAGGCATGTNNGCTTGAAGGATTTCAGGGAATGCGAATTACCAAACGAATCGGCGATTATTTTGAAATGGAATGGCGCGTCGCAGGAACCCGCAGATGCTACAGGGGCGACGGATCTTTTTTTCGAGACGGGGATCTTGTCGGTGCCCAGGCCATGATCTGGAGCTGACCGTGCGCTGGCTTCTTCTGGATCAGGTGGTGGCGGTGCATCGTGGGAAAAAAGCCGTAACGCTGTCTCGCGTTCCCCAAGCTCCTTATTCACGCGAGGTTCTTTTCATCGAAATGATGGCGCAGACGGGAGGCCTTTTGGTTGGCGCGGAAAGTGATTATAAAAATGACGTTATCTTCGCCAAGATCGAAACGGCCACTTTCACCGAGCCTCCGGCTCCCGGAACGGCGCTTACGGTAGAGGCATCCGCGGATGGTCTTGCCCCCGAGGGTGGATGGATTGAGGGACAGATCACTTCTTCCGGAGGCGTTGTCGCCAAAGCCAAACTTCTTCTCATGTCCGTGGGGCGGCTTATCCCGGAAAGTCAAAGATCGATAGCGTTTCATGATAATTTCATGAACCATTTTAAGGTCAGGGAGAAGGTGACGGTGTCATGACGCGCCGTCGGGTGGTAGTGACAGGTTTCGGAGTGATGAGCGCGTGTGGTAAAGGATGGAGTCCGTATTGGAGCGCGGCGGTTCACGGGCAATCCGCGATCCGCGAAGTGGAACATCTCAAGCTGAACGGATCTTCGCTCAAATACGCGGGGTTTATCGCGGATTTTGATCCCAAACAGTTTGTGACCAACCGGAAATCTTTGAAAGTGATGTCCCGGGAAATTCAACTGGCTGTCGCCGCGGGAAAGCTCGCGCTCGAGGACGCGAAACTTCTGGATATGGCTTACGATCAATCGAGGATTGGCGTTGTGCTGGGGACCGGAGTTATTAATAATGACCTTGATGAGATTGGAGCGGGTTTCAAGAGCGCGATTGACGGTTCCGGCCGTTTTTCAATGGCGCAATTTGGTCAGGACGGGGTTCGCTCCCTTTACCCCCTGTGGTTTCTTAAATATCTTCCCAATATGCCGGCCTGTCACGTTTCCATCGCGTATCATTTGCGTGGCCCCAGCAACACCATTACAACCTCCTCAGCGGCGAGTGCCCAGGCGATCGGGGAAGCCTACCGGGTGATTGAACGCGGGGACGCGGACATTATGCTTGCCGGAGGCACGGATTCAAAATTAAACGCGATGGGGATCTCCCGCTTTAATCTTCTCGGGCTTCTGTCCACGCGAACCGGAGCTCCGGAAACTATTTACAGCCCCTTCGACGAAAAACATGACGGGATNNGCGGGATTGTCCTGGGGGAAGGGGCGGGGATCATGGTGCTTGAATCGCTTGAAAACGCGAAACGTCGCGGAGCGATGATTTACGCGGAGATCACGGGGTATGGTTCTTCATCGGATTTTAATTTTGATCCGCGAGACGAGGACGATTTTACCGGGAAACGGGTCGCGATGAAGCGCGCGCTTGAGGATTCCGGTATTGAACACCACGATGTGGATGTTATCGTCGCCAACGGAAGCGGAGTTCCTCAGGCGGATATTCAGGAGGCCCTCGCGATCCATTCGTTTTACATGGGATCATTTGGAAAACTGAACGTGACGGCCCTGAAACCTTTGACGGGCAATCTTGTTTACGCTTCGGGGGGTGTTGAAGCGGTGATTGCCGTATTGATTGCCAACAAAAAAACGATTCCTCCCGTGGCCAATTTAAACAAACCTTACCCCGAATGTCCCTTGCCGCTTGTGAAAGGCAAGGCCCGGTCGGCTGAAGTTCAGTTCGTCATGCTCAACAATTTTGGACTGGGCGGGCAAAACGCATCCCTGGTGTTCAAACATGTCAAAACGTAGAGTTGTTGTCACGGGAGTAGGCGCGGTGACCCCGCTCGGGAACAATGTCCGCGACACCTGGTTGCGTGTCACGCAGGGCAAATCCGGAGTGGGACCGATCACCCTTTTTGACGCCTCGACATTCGCGACCCGGATCGCGGGTGAAGTGAAGGGTTTCAATTTTGAGCGGTGGATTGAACGTAACCCGCCTTTGGCCTCAGCCGCTCGCGGTACGTTTTTTGCGCTCCATGCCGCCGCGGAGGCGTACAAGGACGCGATGCTAAAACCTTTCACTGTCGATTCCCGGCGATTTGGAATTTATTTTGGCGGAGGTGACAGCGGGATCGATTTCGATCCTTTCGTCAAAACCCTTATGGCGTCCTTTGCCGCCAGCGGGGATCTGGTTGACAAGGGGGAATATGTCCATCAATCGCTACGGCACATGAATGCTCTTCGGGAGCTAGAAAGTCAGCCTTTTATGACGGTGACGCACCTGACGCGGCTGTTTGATATTCGGGGTCCCGTTTCCAACTGCTTGACGGCCTGTGCCGCGTCGTCGCAGGCGATCGGAGAGGCTTATGAGTGGATTAAACGGGGAGATGCCGATGTGATGATGACCGGTGGATCACATTCAATGATTTATCCGCTGGGTGTGGTGGGCTTCAGTCTGCTGACCGCCCTCTCGACCCGTAATGACGAGCCTCAGAGAGCGTCGCGGCCTTTTGAAAAAAAGCGGGATGGTTTCGTGATCGCGGAAGGCGCGGGTGTTTTGATTCTCGAAGAGTTATCTCACGCCCAAAAACGGAAAGCGCACATTTACGGCGAGGTGGTGGGATATGGTTCGACCGCGGATTCTTACCGGCTGACGGACATGGATCCCGAAGCGCGCGGGGCTTTGGAAGCGATGCGAATTGCGATGACAAAGGCCGGGATCGAGCCCGCCGATGTCNNCATCAACGCGCACGGCACCTCGACCGGAGTGAACGACTCCCTTGAAACCGTCGTGATCAAAAAGGTGATGGGAGAATATGCTCCGAAGGTTCCGGTGAGTTCGACAAAATCCATGCTGGGACACATGATCGCGGCGGCGGGTGGAGTGGAAGCCATTTTTTGTCTTCTTGCCATGCGCGACTCCATCATTCCCGCGACGATCAATTACGAGGAACCGGATCCGGAGCTTGATCTTGATTATGTCCCAAATACGGCGCGGCGAGCCAGTGTGAATGTCGCGCTTTCTAACTCGTTTGGATTTGGCGGCCAGAATATCTGTCTCGCCTTGAGGAAATACAATGGCTAATAATCTTATTTTTATGACAGGTGCGACCGGGGTTCTCGGGCAGGAACTGGTCAAGGAGCTTTTGTTAACCACCGACGCGACGATCGCGATCTTGTCCCGCGCGAAAAACCGTGTGCCGCACGACGAACGTGTCCAGAAAATTCTGAAAGCGACGGGGATGGATGCCCATTTTGGATCNNCTGCGGGTGCTGGAGGGAGATGTCACCAGGTCAAAGTTCGGGCTTAAAAAAAGCGATCTGGATTTGCTTGAACGGGACTGCAAGGTGTTTTATCACATCGCGGCCCTGACGGCTTTGAACGGCACCGAGAAAGAGTGCCAAGAGATCAATGTCGGAGGAACAAAGAACGCGCTTGAACTTGCCTGGGACCTGAGGAAAAAGGGATCGCTCGAACGTTTTGTTTATTTCAGTACGGCTTTTGTCGCCGGCAGTGTGTGGCATTACCGCTCCCCGGAAGATTCGCTCCCTGAAAAACCCGCGTTTGCGAATTATTACGAATCCAGCAAACATCAGGCTGAAGGCATGGTGCGCGAAGCGATGGGCCAAGGGATGCCCGTGACGATTATCCGGCCGAGCATTGTTGTTGGGCATTCCGAGACGGGAGAGGTTTCGGACTTTAATGTCATTTATCCGTTCATTAAACTTTTTGCCCACGGGATTTTGACGAAATTGCCCACCCGGCCCGAGAACACGTTTAATATCGTGCCCATTGATTTTGTGATCAAGGCGACGGCCGCGATCATGCGAAACCCCCGGTCCATCAATAAGTGCTTTCACCTTGTCGCGCCCAATCCTCCGGCGATTGGCATGCTTCTTTCTCTCAGAGACGCGTTTCCCAAATCCGCGGTGATTGAAATGGTAGAACCCTCGAGTTTTCAGAAAGCCCAGCTCGATCCCCAACAGCAAATGGTCTTCGCGATGCTTGAGCCTTACCTCGGCTATTTAAACGGTGACCTGACCTTTGACACGAAAAACACGGAAGAGATTCTTCGTGGAACCGGGATCAAGATGCCCGTGACGGACCTTGCTTTCTTGAAAACCCTTATCACCTATGCCGTGAAATCCGGCTATCTGGTCATCTGATCACAGGAGTGGATAAAATATCGTACCGATTTTGGCGCGTGGAACGGGCACGAAAACATGGAATGAGGATTTCGCGCGTGACGTTGTGTTCGGCAAAATCCTGAGGATGGACGGCATGTTCTGGTGTTCCGTCGCCAGAAAACCGGGATGCTTTGACGGGGAAGATTGCCTTTTTGAAAAACTGGGTTGAGGATCAGGAAATGAAAGTACTGTTGATTGAGCCACCTCCGGCTTCAAAATTCGGTAACTTGAGAACTCTCGGAAGCATCGGGACCCTCAAGGCGGATATGGCATGGCCGCCGCTGGATCTGATGATTATTGCCGGTCTTCTCAAACAGCATTCTATCCCCGTGGCTCTTTATGATGCCAATTCGCTGAAAGCGACCTTTGAGGATGTTCAGAAAAAAATCGAGTCCCAAAAGCCGGATTTGGTCATTTTTACGACTTCAACGCCCAGCCTCTACCATGATCTTCAAACGGCGCGGGTAGCGAAGAGGGTATCGAGAAATATCCTGACGGCGGTGACCTCGACCCATGTCAACGCGCTCCCGAAAGAAACCCTGGCGCTGAGCGATGACCTGGATTTTTGTATCCCTAACGACTCGGAAGGAACGGTCCTGGACCTGATACGAAAAGACGGCCGGCCGGAAGATGTCTTGGGCCTTACTTACCGCAAAGATGGAAAAATTATCCAGAACGCGCCCCGGCCGGTTTGTACCAATCTGGATGAACTTGGAATTCCGGCCCATGATCTGATCGATCTTGATATTTACCGGGACCCGTTCACAAAACGGATGCCGATGGCCGTGACCTACACATCCCGAGGCTGTATCAACTATCCGCCTTGCGTGATGTGCTCGGCCTGTTTTTATAACCGGGTCCGGTATCGGTCCACGGAACTGGTGATGCGGGAATTACGCTGGTTGAAGAGCCTCGGGGTCCAGGAACTGAGATTCCCTTTTGAGGCGGGATTCAACGACAACCGGCGGGCCCATGAGCTTTTTGACGCCATGATTCAGGAAAAACTTGGCATGACGTTTACCTGCAACGGCCGGGCCGACTGTCTTTCGGAGGAAAAAGTTCGTCAGATGAAAGCCGCGGGATGCAGGGCCATCAACATTGGTTGTGAAAGTACTCATCCCGAGACCGTCGAATTTATCAAGAAAAGAGTCTCCGCGGAGCAGGTCGTCAGGGCGGTGGCGATGGCCAAAAAAGCCGGACTGGAAACCCTGGTTTATTTTTTGTTTGGTTTCCCTTATGAAACGAAAGAGAGCATGAAAAAAACGCTCGAGTTCGCGAAAAGACTGGATGCGGATCTGGTGACTTTCGGCATCGCAATCCCTCATCCCGGGACCGAATTTTACAGGTATCTGAAGGATCATGGTCTTTTGTCTTCCGATCAATGGGATCTTTACGACCCGATGTTTCCTCCGCCTTACGCTTATCCCGAATTATCGTCCCGGGAGATCTTTGATTTTGCCCGATACGCCTACCGTTC
>DCTJ01000009.1 GCA_002329545.1 Candidatus Omnitrophica bacterium UBA1443 | reverse complement strand
GTCGCAAACCTTATCCGGATGTCCCTCGGAGACCGATTCGGAGGTGAAGAAATAATTCCCTTTTTCCATTTTGTTACTCCTTCTTGATTGAATTGATTCCCCAGAATGAATTTTCTGCGGGATCTTAATTGACGATGTCATTCGCTTTCTGGTAGGAGGCGAGATCACCGATGTCCAACCATTTCCCCTCCAGGGGAAACGCGTAAAGGCCCGATTTTTCGGCGAGCCACCGCATATAATGTCCAGGCTGATCCGTATTATGACCTCCCTTGATATAAGTGTCAAGAAACCCCCAGATTTCCTTCGGGAGCCAATAGATACCGCTAGAAGCGAGCGTCGTCTGTGGCTCCTCGGGTTTTTCCTGAAACTCAACAACCCTCCCGTCCTCCCGGGTTCTCACCAATCCGTAGCGTTTCGCAAGTTCTTTATCTTTTACATCGTAAACAGCAATCACCCCGTGAGGCCGAACCTTGTTTCCGTATTTCACAAAAGAAGCCAGATCAAAATCGAAAAAATTATCCCCCGCGATGACCATGAGATCGTCCGGCTCAAGATTTCTCGCGCGAATCACAAACGCAAGATCCCCGATCGCGCCCAGCCGGGTCTCGTTGCTGGAGGTGCGGTCATTTATCACATCAACAGGCCAGGGATATTGGGCGTGTTTCGCCCAGGTTTCAAAATGTCCCGCAAATTTGTCATTGCTGACGAGATAGACGGATTCCACCTCTTCCACTTTCGAAACCCGCTCGAGAATCCACTCAAGAATGGGGCGTCCCCCAACGGGCAGAAGAGGTTTCGGTTGATTTTCAGTCAACGGATAGAGACGGGTGGCATATCCCGCGCAAAGCAAAACAACTTTCATAGTCTTTTTTAACCTCGTATCAGCGTTTCAAAGTATTTGCACACTTACAGCCAGTTGTTTCATCCGCGATCCGCCCGCAACAATCCCGCGACCTGCGGTCTAAACGGAGCGAACTGCTTTCTTGATCTGATCAATGACACATATCGCCATGGGATCAATCTTGTAGAGATTCGCGAGCTCACAGCTCGTCCAATCTCCCAGCATGACCATGGAAAAAATTCTCCCCAGAACACCACTGCCGGAAGCCTTGATCTCGATGACCTCGGCGCCATGCTTGCGAATGGCACGCATCGCGACTTTTTTCTTTTTCCCTAGCCAACCCGGTTCATTCTTGTCCGCAAGAAAAATGGCCACCGAACGATTCACCTTAAACCTGGGGAAGATCCACCCTTCCACCTCATGATGGAACATTTCAGGCAAAGCCTCACAGGAGACAAGGGTTTTTGCGTTTTCCGCAAATTGGGTGCGCCAACGCAACGCAACCGGCTGCATCAGACCTCCGCCGTAAACCACAATATTTTTCTGAAAAAGTCTTTTTGCCAGCGTCTTTGCCCGATCCCTGGGATACCGTGCTGTCAGACGGACCACTTCCCGAATTTCTTGCGCTGTCACGGAAAACCACCGATGCCGTATAAAAAGGAAAAGAAGCGCGAACGTTCCGTACCCAATCGCAAATCTCGGAGGATATCCCTGGGGAAGTCTGAGAAAGGGGATTTTTCGCCGAAACGCTTCTTCCGCCAACCGCCCCCCCGAAGCCACCAGGAGAAAATGAGCCTTCCTCGCGACAGCCTGTTGAAAAATAGACTCAACTTCATGGGTATTCCCCGAATAGCTCGAGAGGATGACGATCGTTTTAGAGTCAACCCATTGAGGAAGACGAGCCGTCCGGTTCACCGTCCAGTGGATTCGCGACCGGCTCTGCGCAATCGTACCCAGAATATCACCGCTGATCGCCGAGCCACCCATCCCGCAAAAAAGCACTTTGGCCGGACGCTTGACGAAGGTGCCAGGTAGTTTGACCCCGGACGCAATACTTTGGGCCTTCTTGATTTGATTAGAAAGATCTTTAAGATAAATTTCCATGCTTTTAATTATTCATCCACCAGATCCTTGCAAATATCCTTGAGCTTTTCATTGAGAAACTGATCGATTTCTTTCCCGGTCGGCAGACTGAGCGCTTTTTGAGCGATCTCCCGGGCGTCAGAATATTTGATCGAGCGAATGGCTTTTTTGATCTTGGGTAACACAATGGGACTTGCGCTAATTTCATCTATTCCGAGCCCAAGAAGAAGGATCGCGATTTTGGGGTTCGCGGACATCTCTCCGCAACTTCCGACCCAGATTTTGCCACGATGACCATTGTTAATGGTCATTTCAACAAGCCTCAGAATAGCCGGATGCGTCGGTTCATACAAATAAGCAATTTTTTCGTTCGTGCGGTCGATCGCGAGGACATATTGGATCAGGTCATTTGTCCCGAGGGAGAAAAAACTAACCTCTTGAGCAAGGACGTCACTTGTGAGAGCCGCGGACGGAATTTCAATCATGGCCCCAACGTCAATCTGTCTGTTAAACGGCTTCCCTTCCCGTTCCAGTTCCGCCATCGATAGATTCAAAAGCTCTCTGGCCTCCCGAATTTCATAAATATTCGAAATCATCGGATACATGATCTTGACGTTCCCGTGAGCGCTCGCGCGAAGAATGGCCCGCATCTGGGTCTTAAAAATATCCTTCCGCGTCAGACAGAAACGTATCGCGCGCCACCCGAGATAGGGATTCATTTCATGGGGGATTTCAAGGGTCGAAGCAAATTTGTCGCCGCCCAAATCCAGCGTGCGAATAATCACAGCGCGGGGGTTCATCGTCTCCGCCACTTTCCGGTAAGCCTCATACTGTTCTTCTTCGGTCGGGAGCGCGATCCGGTTCATGTAAAGATATTCCGTCCGGTAAAGCCCCACCCCTTCCGCGCCATGTGAGATAACGGAAGCCACTTCATGGTGAAACTCAATATTGGCCCCAAGCACAACCCGCTTTCCGTCCAACGTCTCAGTTGGAAGATCCCTGAGCTTTTCAAGCTCACCGGAAATCTGGACAAACCGGTCACCCTCGGATGTAAACTTGTCTATCGTGGCCTGATCCGGATCGACTACCACGACTCCGTGGGTGCCGTCCACAATCACGGTCATCCCGTTGTTAATTTCACTGATGATTTTTCCCGTCCCGACCACCGCGGGAATTTCAAATGATCGGCCAAGAATTGCGGTATGGGAAGTCGGCCCGCCAATTTCCGTCACGAACGCCAACACCTTGGATTTATCGAGGGTCGCGGTGTCAGAGGGCGAAAGATCGTGAGAAATGATAATGACTTTTTCGGGAAGCTCCTCAAGCCGCCGTTTTTCCTCACCGCAAAGATTGCCCAGAAGCCTTCGGCCAACGTCCCGGATGTCCGAAATGCGCTCTTTAAGATACTCGTCGTTAATCTGGGAAAATGCCTGAAAATACCGTTGCATCACCGTGGCAAAAGCGTATTCCGCGACACCTTGCTCGTTCCTGATGACCTCAATCACGTCCTCAATGAGAGTCCGGTCTTCCAGAATCAACAGATGCGCCGTAAAGATGTCCGAACTTTCGCGCCCAATCTGGTCCGAAAGTTTGCGGCGAATCTCAAGTATCTCGGTTCGTGTTCGAGCCAGCGCATCCTCAAAACGCGTGATCTCACCAGGGATCAGGTCCGGCGTAATCTCGCGCTTCGGAAGATTAAATGATCCCCCGCTGTGAAGAACAAACACTTTAGCGATCGCGATCCCGGGAGATACGCCAACGCCTTTAAACTCTCTCATCGTTTACTCTCCAAAATTGGTTTCGACAAGTTTCATCAGCGCGTCCACGGCCGCCGACGCGTCTTTGCCGGACGCGATCACCTTGATCGTCGAGCCCACCTCCGCCGCCAAGGTCATAATGCCCATAATGGATTTACCGTCCACACTCATGTCATCTTTTTGAATTTCAATCGTCGCATCAAATCGATTCGCGGTTTGGACGAATAACGCCGCGGGACGAGCGTGCAGACCAAGCTTGTTGGTGATCACAAGATCTTTTTCAACCCGCCCCATTTCTTTCCGCCCCTTTAAGGGCTTCCGTCCCTGCATTTTCATCCTCTTAACTTTTTCTCATTTTTCATGTAATGATCGATAATCGATTTCATAATCTTCTCGGCGTCGTGCCGCACCTGGCTATCGGATTTCAGGACTTCATCCGTCACCAGCTCATAACCTTTGTCCAGGATTTTATCAAGATCAAGCTTCACCGGAAGCGCGCCAACCTCACGGTAACGCTGAAAAAGCGGCTCGGGAATTTTTGCCGTATTGACATAAACCGCGTCAACAATGCGCGGGTCAGTATGTTCGATGATCGTTCGCAAATGGTCCCACGCGCTGAAACCCACGGTCTCGCCCGGCTGGGTCATGGCGTTACAGATGTAAACTTTGTAGGCATCCGAATTCACAATGGAGTCCCGGATGTCTTGAATTAAAAGGTTAGGCAAAATACTCGTATAAAGACTCCCGGGCCCCATAATGACGAGATCAGCTGACGATATCGCGTCCAAAGCCTCCGGACACGCCTTGCAATCATCCGGTTTCAAATGAATACTCCTCAGCGGCTTGCGAGCGCCCGTAATATTCGTTTCCCCTTCCTGGCGAGTCCCATCCGTAAACTCCCCCACCAAAGTCACCTTATCAAGAGTGGAAGGCAGGACACGTCCGCGAATCGCGAGCACTTTACTGGACTCAGCGATAGCTTTCTCAAAATCCCCGGTGACCATCGAAAGGGCCGTGATGAACAGGTTGCCGAAGCTGTGCCCCTTAAGCCCTTCACCCGTCACAAAACGGTACTGGAACAAATCCCGAATCAGGGGGCCGGCGTCNNGTCGGCAAGCGCCACAAGACAGTTCCGGATATCACCTGGAGGCAACATATCCATTTCGTCACGAAGCCGGCCCGAACTTCCGCCCGTGTCCGTCACCGTCACGATCGCCGTGATGTTACTGGTAAAATGCTTGATGCCTTCCAGCATGGTACTGAGTCCCGTACCACCTCCGATCGCGACCACCCGGGGTCCGCGCAAAAGCGACTCTGACTGACGCTTCTGGTAAACAATATCCACAAGCCGGCCATCGCGATGAGGCGGCATAAGGGCACGGACAAAAATACGCACCATGTTTTTGATCGATGTATAGATGAGAAAAATTCCAAAAATCAGCGCCGCCGTGGTAAACGAAGCCTGAACCGCGCTCGTCTTTGCGATCGTCTTCACCGTCAGAAGCGCCACCATCACAAGCAGGGCGAGACCGATCACACATACGATAATCCAGCGTTTGATGCCAATGCCGGGATAGAACCACTTGAAGAACTGCATTCGTGGACCCTAAACCAGATCTTAGCCTTTGCGATTTTCTTCTTTGCTAATCAGCTCGAAAACATCTTTGGGGGTCGCGGCCCGGCGGAGAAGCTCACAAAAGTAAGAATCCCGCAATAATCTCGAAATCTGCGCAAGGGCCTTAAGATGGGGACCTGCCGTGTCCTTTGGAGCGACCAGAAGAAAAAGAATATAAACAGGTTCACCGTCGAGGGCTTCAAAGTTTACACCTTTTTTACTGATCCCAAGTACCGCGGCTAATCCATCAACTTTATCCGTCTTGCCATGCGGGATAGCAATCCCCTGTCCGATCCCCGTGGAGCCAAGGTTTTCGCGCTCGATCAAAGCTTTCAAAATAGCCTTCTGATCGCCCACTTCCTTGATCTCCGTGAGAAGATCAACCATCTCGCGGAGAACACCTTCCTTGTCCGTGGCCTCAAGCTCAAGCTTGATCCCTTTGATATCAAGAAACTCTGTGATCTTCATGCCCATATCCTCCTTACGTAAAAGTATGTTGTTAGAATTGCGGTTCAATAAGTCCGTGATCGCCGTCCTTCCGCTGGTAAAGAACGTTAACACTATTCGTCACGGGATTCAAAAAAACCAGGAACGATTCGCCCGAAACCTCAAGCTGTAAACTAGCTTCTTCCGGCGACATCGGTTTCACGGCAAAATCTTCGGTGCTAACGATCCTCGGCCGTTTGCTTCCGAGAGCCAATTCCGACTCCACCATTGCCTCGGCCGCGCGAACCGCGCGCAAGGTGCTTTTTCCTTTTTTCTGGTGATGATTCTTTTCCCGGCCCCGGTGTTTTTTAAGCTGTTTTACAACCCGGTCATAAGCATCATCCATGGACGCGAAAACATTTTCTTTTGACGAACCCTTTCCAAACGCGCGCACATCTTTGGCAAGCACCGTAATCTCGGCGACAAAAAGGTATTTCACTTTTTTAAGAAAAACGTGCGCCTCGATAATTTTCGGCACGTACTTTTCGAGCTTGGGAAGCCGCGCTTCAAGATGTCCTCTCATGCCCGCCGTGATTTTAAGATTTTGACCCGTGAAACGAATATCCACTAATAACCTCCTTGATGGTAATAGAAAGGAATGTTTCTAAATTACGCCAGTGAAAACCTTTCACCCAAATAAATCTCTCTCGCTTTGGCGTCGTTAGCAAGAAACCCTGAGGTTCCCGAAACCTCGACCTTGCCCTCATAGAGCAAGTACGAACGATCGGTAATCGAAAGAGTTTCCCGTACGCTGTGGTCGGTGAGAAGAATGCTGAGACCTTTCGCCTTCAACCTTTGAAGAATTTTCTGAACTTCAAAAACGGCGATCGGGTCCACTCCGCTGAACGGCTCGTCCAACAAAATCAGAGACGGGTTGGTGACAAGCGCCCGCGTAATCTCCAGCCGGCGACGTTCGCCGCCGGATAAGGTATAAGCTTTGTTTTTGGCAAGGTAGGCAATGTCCAGATCATTTAATAGCCTCTTAAGACGCCGGTCGCGCTCTTCCTGCGAAATTTCCAGGGTCTCGAGGATCGCCATGATATTTTCTTCAACGGTCAATTTCCGAAAAACCGACGGCTCCTGGGAAAGATACCCGATCCCGAGTCGGGCCCGCTCAAACATGGGAAGCTTCGTGATATCTTCTCCCCTAAAAAAAATCCCCCCTTCGTCGGGACGAATGACACCCACCACCATATAAAAGGTCGTCGTCTTTCCCGCTCCATTCGGACCGAGAAGCCCCACGATCTCTCCCCGGGAGATCTGGATGTTAACACCCTTGACCACCGTGCGCCCTTTGTAACTTTTAACCAGTTTTCTTGTTTCAAGAAGATTCATGGCTTAAAAAATTCCTTTCTCCAGTCCCTCCGGACCTTCACCACCGTAGTAGAGAGCTTCCGTATCCCCGCCCAGAATAATTCTTCCTTCTTCCGCAAGATAAATCACACTGTCCGAAAACGTCTTGTTTCCGTCCGGATTTTCGATCACCACGTCTCCCACCGCGACAATCTTTGAGACCCTGCGGCTTACCCGGTTATAGTAGACATCCATCATGTTTGCCGTGAGTTTCCCTCGACTATCCTGCGTCACGACGTTTTCTTTAAAATGAGCGATATTTTTATCGTAATCAACCACCAGCGGACCGTCACAGGTAATGGTCGTGGGGCCCGAACCTTCCTCCTCGGAACTTTGGACGATTACAGTCACATTTTTCTTAAATTTCACCTTCTTGAGCTGGGTGTCCGCGCGGGCCCCTANNCTTCAACATTGATGTTATCTTTCTTGACCTGGGTATTAACTTCATTTTCAATGACATGCTGGTCGGGATGCATGTCGAGCTCTTCGGTTAAAAGCCGCGTGCCGTCCTCGGTGGTCGCCACCACGTTCTGCTCAATGTGAATGAGATTTTCCTTTTTATCGTATCGCCCCTTGTCCGCCGTCACAGTCACAGGAACCTCTTCCGCATAAGCCTTGGCCATGACATTCATCAAATGAACCGTATCCGCCATGATGTCGGCCGAGTCGCCTTCTATCTCGATTTCTTTCTGGCCTTCCGGGGTGTATTTCGCAAACTGAAAGGAATAGACCTTGTGGACGGAATCCTCCGCTTTTTCTCCCGTGACCTGTTTCGCTTTTTCCTGCCGGGTAATCACCACCTGAACCTGCACAAAAACCACATAAAAAGCAACAAGGGCTATGAATCCAACAATCAGTTTTTTTATCATGTGCGAACAGCCTCTCTTTGACTCGATTTAATCATTTCCGGAGTAGTACGCCACCGGTTATGCATCCATCCCCACTGCTCGGGATATGCCCGAATTATCTTTTCGAAACTTCGCATCCAGATTTCTGTGTATTTTTTCACCGCTTCGTCCCTGTTCCCCCCGGCGGCAGAAGGACGTATCACATCCCCCAAAACCAACTGGTACCGGTTTCCCGGACGCCTGATCATAAACGCGGGCAACATCGGTGAACCACATGCCATCGCGAACTTGACCGGGGCCGTCAAGGTGTAGGCCGGCTTTCCGAAAAAATCAACGAAAATCCCCCGCGCCTTGTCAATATCCTGATCCGGTAAAAGACCTACGATCTCTCCTTTTTTAAGACAGCGATGAACCTGTCGGAGCGCCTCGGTCTGATAAATAGTCTCCACACCCACCGACTTTCGGAGACCGACGATCCAGTCATTATACGGCGCGTAATAAATCCGGCGTCCTATCACCGCCCCCTGAAATCCCTGGAGTCCAAAAATTCCGGCCAAGAGCTCCCAGTTCCCGAAGTGAGGTGTTATTATAATGAGCCCTTTCCCTTCTTGCAAAATATCTTTACAGCGATTNNTTCCCGGGTCAGCTTGGCGAACCTCAAGAAATCCACAAATGTCTCAAGGAGATTCCCTATGACCCTGGAAGCAATACGATGGATTTCATTCTTCGTCTTTTCCCCCGCGTAGGCAAACTCCAGGTTTTGAATAATTTTTTCCCGTTGCCGAGGAATCAGGAGATACGCCGCGTACCCCGCCGCCCGGGCCAAAGCGAGCGCCCAATCTCTTGGCAAAATCAGCGGAACCATCGCGGCAATTCGCGCTAACAAGTAAAGCGGATAACGGTAAACTTTCTTTTTAGCCATAAAACCCGTCGCATCATTCCTGAAATTCGAAGCAAGAAACCCGAAACAAACCCCAAGTATTAATGTTTCTAGTTCCTCAAAATAAAATGCTTCGGCTTTTTAATTAAAGTGTCGCGTTTTGATTCATGTTTCAAATTTCAGGATTTATTTTCTCAGACAATTCCCGCTCTCATAAGATCCTGAACATCCAGTAACCCGATAACACGCATTTTTTTATCCACCACGGGGATTTCGTCGATCCTGAGAGTTTCGAGAATGTGAAACGCCTCTTCAGCAAGCTTGTCCCCTCCTATCACGCGGGGGTTTAAGGTCGCCACCGTTTCGATAGGACGGCTCAAAATCGATTCACCGTGCTGCCGCAGGTGACGTCTTAAATCACCATCCGTAAAAATCCCTATCAGCCGACCCTTGCGGTTCACGATCGTGCAACTTCCCGCCCGCGCGGACGTAATCTTGATCAACACCTGTCTGACAGGCGTTCCGATCTTGACCACGGGATTCGACTTGCCCGTACGCATGAGGTCTTTCACCCGAAGCAAGCGTCTTCCAAGACTGCCGCCGGGATGAAGCTCCGCGAAATCTTCACTTCGAAATTTTTTTATTTTAAGCAGGGTCAGCGCGAGCGCGTCCCCCATCGCGAGAGAGGCCGTAGTCGACGCGGAAGGAGCGAGATTGAGCGGGCAAGCTTCGCGAGTGACCCCCAGATCCAGCACGACTTCCGCGTGTTTTGCCAGTGTCGATTTCGGCACGCTGGTCATGGCGATAAGCGGCACGCCTTTTTTCTTGAGTATTGGCAACAACCTTACAATTTCTTCGGTTTCCCCGCTTTGGGAAATCGCGATAATCAAATCTTTGGACGTGACCATCCCGAGGTCACCGTGAACGGCCTCTGCCGGATGAAGGAAGAGGCTCGGCGTCCCGGTCGAAGCCAGGGTCGCCACAAGTTTCCTGGCGATAAATCCGGGTTTCCCCATCCCGCTTAGAATAATCCGGCCATGGCAATGGGCCATCATCAGTACGGCTTTTTCAAAATTTTTCCCGATTTTCCCGCGAAGCCGGATCAGGGCTTTCGTCTCGATATTAATAATTTCCTTGCCGATTTTCTGAAGATTTTTCATGACACCATTCCTCCCGCGGCGACAACTTTCTTCAGCGCTACCAACTGTTTTAAAATTGGCCCCAGTTTTTTTAGCGCGAGGGCATTGGCGCCGTCTGACAGGGCCCGGGACGGATTTTCGTGAACTTCCATAAAAACAGCGTCAGCGCCCGCTACAACCGCGCAACGCGAAAGCGTCGGGATGAATTGGGGCGCGCCGCCCGCCGAGTTTCCCCGTCCCCCCGGAATTTGGACCGAGTGGGTGGCATCAAAAACAACCGGATAATTCAACGAGCGCATGACCGGAATTCCCCGAAAATCACTGACAAGGTTATTGTACCCGAAGCTTGAGCCACGGTCCGTCAAAAGAATTTTTTTTGTGCCGCACTCTTCAAGCTTGCGCACAATGTTTTTAACTTCCCAAGGAGAAAGAAACTGCCCCTTCTTCACGTTCACGATTTTTCCGGTTTTGGCGGCCGCGACCAGAAGGTCGGTCTGGCGGCACAAAAACGCCGGGATTTGGAGGATATCCGCGACTTCTGCGACCGGCTCCGCCTGCTCGGGAGTATGAATATCCGTCAGGACCGGAACTCCCAGGTCCTTTTTGATTCTCGCGAGTATCCTGAGCCCTTCCCGCATGCCCGGCCCGCGATACGAACGGATGGAAGAGCGGTTGGCTTTATCATAACTCGCCTTAAAAACATACGGGAGGTTAAGTCGCGCCGTAATCTTCTGAATAGCCCTTGCGAGCTTAAAGGCCCCTTGTTCGCTCTCGATAACGCAAGGTCCGCCAATCAGGACCAGCTGTCGAGGGTTGCCAAAGATAATTTTGCCTAAGCTGACTTTATTCATGAATAATTATTTTCTCCTCGCTGTCCGGACGGGTTGCGACGGGTTCAAGGGCTGATTTGGGAAAATTGGCCTTTTGATATTCCAAAGCGCTTGCGATAAATTCACGAAAGAGCGGATGCGCGCGGTCAGGCTTCGATTTAAACTCCGGATGAAACTGGCAGGCCAAAAACCACGGATGGTCCTCTATTTCGATCATTTCAACCAGTTTTCCGTTCGGCGAAACTCCTGAGAATTTGACGCCGGCTTTTTGAAATTTTTCGCGATAGGTGTTATTAAATTCATAACGGTGGCGGTGCCGTTCCGAAATTTGTTCAGTCTTATACGCCTTCCAGGCCTTCGTGTCTTTTTTAATTTCGCAAGGATAAGCCCCCCGCCTCATGGCATCCCCAGGGATTTTCGTCTTCTCCTGCTCTTCAAGCAAACTGATCACCGGGAACGGAGTCTTCTTGTTAAACTCGGTCGAATTGGCGCCCTTCATGTTAAGCACATTCCTCGCGAACTCCACCACGGCACATTGCATACCAAGACAAATTCCAAGGAAAGGGATTTTTTTCTCCCGGGCAAACTGTATCGCCAGCAACTTCCCTTCAATCTCTTTAACCCCAAACCCGCCAGGGACAAGAATGCCCGCCACCCCTTTTAAGACATGAAGCGAACGCGCCGTTTTAAGTTTTTCGGAATTAATCCTTTTGATAATAACCTGGCTGTCGCTGGCAATACCGCCGTGCCTTAGCGATTCATAGATAGATTTATAAGCGTCCTGAAGCTCCGTGTACTTCCCGACAACCGCCACTTTCACCGAAAAACGGGGTCGAAGCGCGATATCCACCACATCCTTTTTCCAGGTATGGAGACTTCCCGCCTTGTATTCAATCCTGAGCTTCTGACAAATTACCTTGTCAATGCCTTGCTCCTTAAACGCGAGAGGAACTTCGTAAATGGAAGAAACATCACGCGCCTCAATCACCGATTCAATGTCCACGTTACAAAACAGCGCGATTTTCGCCTTGATCGACTGCCCAATTTTTTTTTCGGTCCGGCAAAGGAGAATATCAGGCTGTATACCGATCTCACGCAACGTGCCAACCGAATGCTGGGTGGGCTTCGTTTTGAGTTCTCCCGCGGCCTTGATAAAAGGGACAAGGGTGAGATGGATAAACAGTGAATTTTCACGCCCTACTTCATGCCGGAACTGGCGGATAGCTTCAAGAAAAGGGAGCGATTCGATGTCACCCACCGTGCCCCCGATTTCGGTAATAACCACATCGTGTCGTTTCCCTTTCGACACGTCCCGAATACCATCCTTGATAGTGTCCGTGATGTGTGGCACCACCTGGACCGTTCCGCCGAGATAATCTCCCCGGCGCTCTTTCATGATGACCTTGTGGTAAACCTGGCCGCTCGTAAGACTATTTTCCCGTCCGTAGGTACTGTGGGTATAACGTTCATAATGTCCCAGATCAAGGTCCGTCTCCGCGCCATCATCGGTCACGTAAATTTCCCCGTGTTGATAGGGGTCCATCATCCCGGGATCCACATTAAGATAAGGATCAAGCTTCTGGATGGCGACTTTTAATCCTTTCGCCTCCAGAATTTTCGCGATAGACGCGGACGCAATTCCTTTACCGAGTGACGAAACAACGCCGCCTGTCACAAAAATATACTTGGGCATGACAACTTCCTTCCTCTCTTTCTTCCCCGCTATCTTAAAAAAATATTTTGAATTTATTTTTTACTGTGTTCGGGAAAGTCGGGCTTATTTCAAACTTCGAGCTTTCGCAAGCCTTCGTTCAACTTCGCGCAGGTCTTCTTCCGTGTCCACGCTGATAAAATCGAAATCCGTTTCAATGACGCGAATCTTTCGTCCCCTCTCAAGAACCCTGAGTTGCTCCAGCTTTTCGGTCATTTCAAGGATTCCAGGTTTCCACTCAACAAACTCCAGAAGAAATTCCCGCCGGTATCCATAGACGCCGAGGTGCTTCAAAAAACTAAAATTGCGATCCTGTTCCCCCTGGGCATACGGCACGGGGGAACGCGTAAAATAAAGGGCGCTTCCACCCTCGTCACAAACCACTTTCACCACGTTCGGATTCAGGAACGCATCCCTATCAGTCATGCGAAGGGCCAAGGTTAGCATTTCGGGAGCGCGGGAAATCCGGAAAAGGTTTACCATCTCATCCAGCGCCTGCGGAGATACCAGCGGCTGATCTCCCTGAATATTGATAACGATCTCATGGTCAAGTTTTCGCATGACTTCCGCGATCCGCGACGTGCCGTTAGGATGATCCCGCCGGGTCATAACCGCTTGCCCGCCAAATCCTCTCACGCAGTCCGCGATCTTCTCATCGTCACAGGCGACAATCACCCGTTCAAGGGTTCGCGCTTCCCCGGCGTTCTCCCAAACATGCTGGATCATGGGCTTCCCGGCAATCTCGCGAAGGATTTTTTCCGGAAGCCGCGTAGAACCAAGCCGGGCGGGAATCACGCCAAGGGCTTTCATAAGCATCCTTGAAAACTCAAAAACTTTTGTTTGCCGCGTTGGGACATCAGTGCCCCGATAACGTTTCGTGTTTCGTAATTCAGGATTCGGATTTGTCGTCTCATGACTTTTTGATGGCTTCTTTCAGCTCTTCCTGACTCGCGGTCGCCGTCCCGAGTTTGCCAACCACAATTCCCGCCGCGATATTCGCAATATGCGCGGCTTCCTTCATTTTCGCGCCCGCGGCAAGAGACAGCGCCAGAACCCCGATCACGGTATCACCCGCGCCGGAGACATCATAAACTTCACGGGCTGACGTGGGGACGCGCGTAATCTTCCCCCCTTTTTCAAAAAGCGCCATTCCGTCTTCACCCAGTGTGATCAAAACAGCATTGAGCCGCAATTTTTTCATAAGACCCCATCCCACTCGTTCAAGCGTCGGAGTTTTCTGATAGGGCCGGACCGCTCGCTCATAGCCTCCGTAAGCCTCTTTGCGGTTCGGCGTTATACAGGTCACTCCCGAATAATAGCTGAAATGTTTTTCCTTGGGATCAACGATGACGGGCTTTTTATTTTTTCGGGCCAACTTGACCACTTCGCGCACAAGAAAAGGCTGCATGACCCCTTTCCCGTAATCTTCCAGGATAATGGCATCAATCATCTTGATCTTTTGCTGAACAAATTTGAGAATTTTCAGAAGATTGGCGCGAGAAATATCTTCCGCTTTTTCACGGTCAAAGCGCACCATTTGCTGGGAATTCGCTATCACCCGCGTTTTGACCGTGGTGGGACGCGCGAGATCATAGATGATGCCTCCGGTCTCAATGCCCTGTTGGCGCATCGTTTTAAGAAGCATCCGCCCGTAAAGGTCACGCCCCACGACCCCGCAAGGGTAGGCCAAACCCAAAAGGGAACGAATATTGTGCGCCACATTCAGGGAACCGCCGGGCATATACGATTCACGCTGGACTTCAACCACCGGAACGGGGGCTTCCGGGGAGATTCGGGAGACATTCCCCCAAACAAACTGATCGAGAATAAAATCACCGATCACGAGGATACGAGCCGTCCTGAATCCGCTGATGATATCCAAAAACCGCTTTTTTTCAGCTGTCGAAAGAGTGTTATCCACGCGTGCCCTGTAAAATCAGATCCCGGTATTCCACTTTCATTTTGAGGAACTAAACACCGGGCAATGGTTGGATGCTTCCTGACCCTAGGAAAAGCACATATTAACACCCTGCCCAAGAGGTGTCAAATGAAGGAAAAAGCTTACAACTCCTTTTATTTAAACGGGTTAGCCGTTATTTTAAGGCCTGAGGTGAGACGTTTGGCTACGAGTTCGCATCCATCAAAATATCAGGGACGAACAAACCCAGCTATCTTGAAAAAATATTGCGCCCAGCGCTAAAAGATTTCCTCCGGGGCTTAAGCAGAAATAGCCGTTACGACGTAGCTATTCATGAGGTGGTTCAAGAAGGCGTTAAGTGCCGCCTGAAAACGACCTGTCCTGTCATACCGGAATCCGTTCATCACGGCGAGATCTTCAGGTTGCGATACAAGCTGCGCCAGAAAAAATCCGTTTCCTCCTTCAAACGCAAAATACTCTTTGACGCCTTCTGCCAGACGCGGATCTTTTTGCTCTAATCGCATTCTGAGTTTTCCGGCCGTGTCCGTCTCCCTGTCTGAAAAACCGATCACCCTGGCACCGGAACTTTTTGCGATTTCAGGCAGATTCCTGGAGATCCGGACGCCAAGGGATTTCAAATCTTCGAGGAACTGGCCGTTTCCCCCCTCCAGCATGTCCGGAATGACCAGCCAAAGGTTCTTTCTGTTTATCGCCGCAAACACCATCATCTGTCGAAGTTCACCGGGAGACATTCCCTCAAATTGTCCCTTTTCAATCACGAAAACTGCCGGTTTTTCTAGCTCGGCAATATTTTCTTTCGTATCAAAATCGGAAGATGAAAGATGTCGCCCTGGTACCTTGTCATCCGCGCTTCGTCGTAGTTCACTGCCTTTCCCCGAAGTACCACCCGCATCCTCTTCCTCAAAAACGCCTCCTAATGAGCGTTCGGGTGATTGCGGCAAGCGTCCCGAGAGCCAGCTATATTCCTCCAAACTTAATTCTCGCCAGCTACCCGGAGCAAGATCCCCTAAAAGGATCGAACCAAAGGCGGTTCTTTGAAGCTCAAGGACATGGTGCCCCACCACTCTTAACATAGTTCGCACCTGATGAAACTTGCCTTCCGATATCACAATTTCAAGCCGGGTCAAGGGCCGTT
Source organism: Candidatus Omnitrophica bacterium UBA1443 (assembly GCA_002329545.1). Taxonomy (GTDB): domain Bacteria; phylum Omnitrophota; class Omnitrophia; order Omnitrophales; family Aquincolibacteriaceae; genus UBA1443. The sequence goes on along the minus strand of DCTJ01000009.1, from coordinate 2,027 downwards.
TACCTTCCCGGAACCGTTCCAGGATTCTCAGCTCATTCGCGTGAACCAGATATTTTTTTCCTTCAGCCGGGATGATAACCCCCTGTTTGAGCCGATTGGCCGAATCTTCCGTCATATGTCCGCTCACTACCGCTTCATAAGTTTTCTGGATCTTATGATCAGGATTTCGTTTCGGGTTAAGCAGTAACTGGTTCAGTTCGGCATTTCCTCCCACCAAAAGGAGCCCGCTGGTATCCTTATCAAGTCTTCCGAGAAAATGCCTGCCGTTCTTAACATCGGGAGGTAGCAAATCCCAGGCGATGGGCGTATCCGGTGCATTCGGCTCCTGTTTTTCTGTCGTGATAAAACCCACCGGTTTATTTAGAACAAAATACTTTCCGGTCTCTTTGGACTGCCGCAGTTCAGAACGCAAACGCAAGGGTTCAAATTTCAATAATGCCTCACGAACAACCTGGGGCATCCAGAGATCATTCGGTATCCCTGTGGCAAGCTCGGGGGTTTCATCAGGTATCCGCCCCGGGCCCCTGAAGGCCTGCTGACCCGCGATCCGGCTTGTGGACTCCAGAAATTCCGGATGTTGCCGGGAGGAAACAAAAATGAGCTGATAAAAAAGGAGCAAGGTCCGATTGTCAGACTGGCGGGGAANNAATCACCTTGAGTGACAGTTGCCTCAAAAGCCTCTTTTTGGGCCTCCTCGTGAGAAAGAAATTTTTTTCCTGATCTTAATTCAGCATATTTCAACACAAACCGCTGGAAGAGCCGTCCCAAGTCATCCACCCGCTGGAGCCTTGCTTCCAACTGATCCAAATAGCCGTTCATTCTCTGTGGCGAACCATCTACATACCATTTATTTTCCGCTATATTCTTGAGGCCACGAAACAATTGGACCGTACTAAGCAATTCAGGTTCCTGCAACCAGCGAAGCTGATTTAAACCACGGACAACACGCAGAAAAACTTCCCTGTTGTTTGAAGCCAGGGCATTCCGCAAAGCATTCAAGCGCCTTCGAATTTCCCTGTTTCGCGAAAAAACAATCTGTCTTACGTCGGGGGCCAAACCGTAAAGGGTATTTTGAAGGATTTGTTTTACTTCCTTTTCCCGGTCTGCTGATATGCCCGAATTCACGAGATTGTCAAATTCTGTTTCAAGGATACGCAAAACAGATCGGGCGAGACCGCGCCACTGCGAAAAACTCTGGTTACGATTCCTGAGACGATACTTTCCGTCTGAGTATTCAACCCGTCTGGTTTGAAGAAAAATTCCGCTTCCTTTTCCTTGTTGCTCACTACGGCTTTCAGAACGCGGCCCCCGCAAACTCTTATCATCTTCCGGCTGCACGGAGATAAACTCATGCACCAGAATTCTGGGGTTATCGGGACTCATCCGGGATTGAACTAGAGCATGACTGAGCTGCATATACTCAGCCAGGTCACCATCACCATACTCAACAATTTTCGCACCCGGTTTATTCATCGTTTCTGCAAGCGTACGGGCAAAAGAGCGAATGTCATTCGTCCCTTTGCTAAAGTAATAAACATAATCGGCCTTCTGAAAATATGGCTCAAAGTCTTTGCTGTTAAAATCACCCTGATGAAACTGGATGGATATTTTTTCCGACAAACCCTCTCGCTTGAACACTTCCAGAAGTCTCATACTTTCATCAAAGATTTCATCTTCAAACTCAATCCCAATCAATTCGACCTCCAGATCGGGATACCATGATTGAATCAATTTCGCCAAATAAAAAACAAACTCTCCCTGCCCGTGTCCGGCGTCCAAAATCACGGCATGCTTACGTCTGTCAAGATCCATTGTTTTCAGGACATTGATGACTGTATCCAGAGCTGACGGAAAATAAATTCCTTTCCGCGTAATGAGCCCCCTCATATTCCTGCGATAAACCCCCGCTTTAGAAAAAAGCATATTCATTTTTTCTTGCAGGTCGTTTTCTGAAAAAACGACCCCCTGGGGATCGCTTAATGGCGAGCCTGACAATTCGCCCGCCCTGTCAGTAACCCCTCTTTCTT